>DYFW01000176.1 GCA_020725005.1 Thiobacillus denitrificans | reverse complement strand
GTAAATGTTTTCCAGCATGACGATGGCGTCGTCGACCACCAGGCCGATCGCCAGCACCAGACCCAGCAGCGTCAGCACGTTGATGGTAAAGCCCATCGCGTAGAGGAAGACGAAGGCGCCGATGAGCGACACCGGAATGGTGACGAAGGGAATGAGCGTGGCGCGCCAGTTGCGCAGGAACAGGAAAATGACGGCCACCACCAGTACCATGGCCTCGAGCATGGTCGTGTACACGGCGTCGATCGATTTCTCGATGAAGATCGAGCTGTCGAAGCCGATGCGCAGCTGCATGCCTTCCGGCAGCGCCGCCTCGATGCGGGGCAGCGCGTCCTTGACCGCCTGCGCCACCGCCAGCGTGTTGGCGGTCGACTGTTTGACGACGCCCAGCCCCACCGCGGCGCGGCCGTTGACGCGCACGATGTTGCGGTCGTCCGCGGCGCCGATCTCGGCGCGCCCGATGTCGCCGAGGCGCACCAGCACGCCACCCGCGTCGCGCAGGACCACGCGCTCGAATTCCTCGGGGGTCTTCAGGTCGGTCTCGGCCAGCACGGTGAACTCGCGCATGCGGCTCTCGATGCGGCCGGACGGCAGTTCGGTGTTCTGGCTCCTGAGCGCAGCCTCGACATCCTGCACCGTCAAGCCCAGCGCGGCCATGCGCGCGGGGTCGAGCCAGAGTCGCATGGCGTAGCGGCGCTGGCCGCCGATGATGACCGAAGCGACGCCGGGCAGCGTCTTCAGCTGGTCGGCGACCACGCGGTCGGCGTAGTCGGTGATTTCCAGCGGCGACAGGCGGTCGCTGGAGAAGGCGAGCCAGATGATGGCCTGGGCGTCGGCCTCGATCTTCGCCACCACCGGGTCCTGGGCTGCGTCCGGCAGCAGGCCGCGCACCCGCGCCACGCGGTCGCGCACGTCGTTGGCGGCGGCCTCGGGATCGCGCGACTGCACGAACTCGACCGTGATCTGGCTGACTTCCTCGCGGCTCACCGACTTGATGGTGCGGATGCCCTCGATGCCCGACAGCGAATCCTCCAGCGGATCGGTGATCTGGCTTTCCATGACCGCGGCCGACGCGCCGGGGTAGACCGTGCGCACCGAGACCACCGGCGCGTCGATGTTGGGGTATTCGCGCACCGGCAGGCGGTCGAAGCTGATCAGGCCGACGAGCACGATCAAAAGGCTCATCACGGTGGCGAGCACCGGGCGGCGGATGGAAATGTCGGAGAGAATCATCCGGAAACCTTTAGTTGAACCACGGAGACACCGGAACACGAAGGAAAATCATGGGCGGGTTCCGGTTTTTCGCGTCGCTGGGTGCTTGCTCGGGCATCGCGCTGTCTCCGGCGAGTGGGCTTTGCGCGGGGGGCAATTTTCGTGTGACGATCAGCGTGGCTTGCCGGCCTGCTGCTTCTTCATCATCTGCGCCGCCTGCTCCGGCGTGACCACCGGCACCCCGGGACGCAGCTTGATCTGGCCATCGAGGACGACGGTCTCGCCCTCGGTGACGCCGGACACGATCTCGACCCGCCCCGGCTCGCGCTTGCCCAGCACGACCTTGCGCAACGCGGCCTTGCCGTCGACCACCGCAAACACGTAGTTGCCGTCCGGCCGCGTCACGATCACCTGTTCGGGCAACACGACGGCGCGGGTCTTGCCCCCGAGATCGGCGCTGGCGCGGACGAACATGCCGGGCTTGAGCGCGCCGCTGGGGTTGGCGATGCGCGCGCGCACCCGCACGTTGCGGCTCACTGGATCGACCACCGGATCGACGGCGTGGACGCGGCCGCTGAACGTCTGGCCGGGCAGGGCGTCGACCGTCAGCGTGATCGGCTGGCCGATACGCACCCGGGACAGGAAGGTTTCCGGCACCGGCACTTCCAGCTTCAGCGTGGACAGCGCGTCGAGGCGCACCAGGTCGCTGCCCTTGCCGACGTAGGCGCCGACGCTCACCTGGCGCAGCCCGACCACACCGTCGAAGGGCGCGCGGATCACGGTCTTGTCGAGCGCCACCTGCTCCTGGCGCAGGCGCGCGCGCAGGATGTCGAGATTGGCCCGGGCTTCGTCGAGCGCCTGCCTGGATATGAAATTCTGCGCGACCAGTTCCTCGCTGCGCTTGAAACGGGTCTCGGCCAGCGTGAGGTCCGCGCGGACGGCGGCGACGCGGGCGCGCTGTTCGGCGGCGTCGAGTTCGACCAGCACCGCGCCCTTCTTCACCGGCTGCCCCTCGCTGAACCGCAGGCGCGCGATGCGGCCGTCGATTTCGGGGCGCAGCATCACGCTGTCCTCGGCGATCAGCGCGCCGACGGCGTTGACCGTGCTGGACAGGGGGGTGGCTTCGACCTTCATCATGTTGACCGGGATGAAGGGCGGCGCCCCCGCCTGGGCGAAGGCGAGCGACGGCAGCAAGAGCAGGGTGACGAGGGTGCGCATGGGAAATCCCGCCGTGGCAAACAGATCCGTACGATAGGTTTCCCACCATATCAGTTTCGAGCAGAAACCAAAATCACGGCGGCAGGGTCTATTTTTTTAAATCGTGTAAGGAAGGTGGGCGGCGGCCGACTGCCCGGTATCGCCCTCTATTGAAGGACATTCCATGCTGATCCGTACTCCCGACGACATTCCGCCTTCCGAAATCACCCCGCCCGACGTCTACCGCGAGCGGCGCCGTTTCATGCAGAGCCTGGGCGGGCTGGCGCTCGGCGCCGCCCTCGGCGCGCCGGCCGCCGGTGCCCAGTCGCTGCCCGGCGTTCGCCGCGGCGCGATGACGCTCGACGAGGCGCAGACCCCCTATCGCGACGTCACCACCTACAACAATTTCTACGAATTCGGCACCGGCAAGGCCGACCCCGCCCGGTATGCCGGCTCGCTGAAGACCCGCCCCTGGACGGTGGCGATCGAGGGCGCGGTAAAAAAGCCCGGCGTGTTTGATATCGACACGCTACTGAAGTTGGCCCCCCTGGAGGAACGCGTCTACCGCATGCGCTGCGTCGAGGGCTGGTCGATGGTCATTCCCTGGGTCGGCTATCCCCTCAATGCGCTGATCCGGCAGGTCGAGCCGACCGGCAACGCCCGCTACGTCGAATTCCACACCCTGCACGATCCCGCGCAGATGCCGGGACAGCGCGCGCGCGTGCTCGACTGGCCCTACGTCGAAGGGCTGCGGCTGGACGAGGCGATGCACCCGCTGACGCTGCTGGCGGTCGGCCTCTACGGCGAGGTGCTGCCCAGGCAGAACGGTGCGCCGGTCCGGCTGGTCGTGCCGTGGAAGTATGGCTTCAAGAGCGCCAAGTCCATCGTCAGGATCCGTTTCGTCGAAAAGCAGCCCATCACTGCCTGGATGGCGGCGGCGCCGCGCGAATACGGCTTCTATTCCAACGTCAACCCGAACGTCGACCACCCGCGCTGGAGCCAGGCGCGCGAGCGCCGCATCGGTGAATTCCGCAAGCGCGACACGCTCATGTTCAACGGCTACGGCGAGCAGGTCGCCTCGCTCTACCGCGGCATGGACCTGAAGACTTACTTCTAATGACGGGCGCGCTGCGTAACCCCAGGACCTGGATCGCGCTCATTTGCCTGCTGCCGTTGATGCGCCTGATCGGGCTTGCGCTGACGGACGGGCTGGGCGCCAACCCGATCGAGTTCATCACCCGCTCAACCGGCACCTGGACCCTGGTGAGCCTGCTCGTGACCCTGGCGATCACCCCCTTGCGCCGCCTCAGCGGGAATGCGGGGCTCGTGCGTTATCGGCGCATGCTGGGCCTGTTCGCCTTCTTCTACGCCTGCCTGCATGGGCTGACGTATTTTTGGCTGGACCAGTTCTTCGACGTGGCGGCGATCGCGCGCGACATACTCAAGCGGCCCTTCGTCACCGTCGGTTTCGCCGCGCTGGTGCTGCTCGTCCCGCTCGCCCTGACCTCGTCCCGGGCAATGATGCGTCGCCTGGGACGCAACTGGCAGCGCCTGCACCGACTCGTCTACGCGATCGCGCTGCTCGGCGTCGTCCATTATCTATGGCTGGTGAAGAAGGACGTGACCGAGCCTCTGGTGTACGGTGGCGTGCTGGCCGTCCTGCTGGCGCTGCGCCTGCCGTGGGTCGTGGCCGGCATCGAACGCGCCAGGCGCGGCAGTATCCCGGGCCGTGCCGGAACACACCTGCCTGGCCGTGCCGAGTAGAAAGCGGGATACCTGAAGAAAAAACGGGGGCTCGCGGCCCCCGTTTCAGATTGGGCAATGCCCGACCTGTTTAAAGCCCGAACGGCTTGATGACCGGTACCGCCGGTGCGGGTGCAGGCGCGGGCGCGGGCGCCGGGGCAGGCTTGGCGGCAGGCGCCGCTTTCTTTGCCACGGGCTTCTTCGCGGGCGCGGCTTTCTTCACTGCCGGTTTGGCGGCGGGCTTCTTGGCCGGTGCTGCCTTCTTCACTGCCGGTTTGGCAGCGGCCTTCTTCGCGGGCGCAGCTTTCTTCACTGCCGGTTTGGCGGCGGGCTTCTTGGCCGGTGCTGCCTTCTTGGCCGGTGCGGCCTTCTTCACTGCGG
>DYFW01000175.1 GCA_020725005.1 Thiobacillus denitrificans | reverse complement strand
TTCGAGTGGATCGAGAAGCCGGCGTTGCGCGGCCATGCCAGGGCGCAGTACAGCCTCGGCGAACTCTACCGCTACGGCACCGGCACCGCGATCGACAAGGCGCGCGCCTACCTGTGGTTCAACCTGGCCGCCGCGCAGGGCGTCGACAGCGCCGCCAAGGCACGCGACAGCCTGGTCTGGCAATTGAAGCCGGACCAGCTCGCGGCGATGCAGGAAGAGGCCCGCCGCATCAGCAAGGCCATGTACACCGCCGGCTCGCCGGCGGCCCGCCCTGCAGAACCCGCCAAACCCTGATCAGTCGCGATGCGCGTGCTGCGCATCGTCCGCGTAGAGCCCCGGCCACAAGCGGTGCGCATCGAGCGCCAGGCGCGCCTGCGCGGCCAGCGCCGCGATCTGGGCCTGCTGCGCCTGCATGCGGCCCTCGATCGCCTGCCGGCGCGTCAGCAACACCTGGTCGAGGCTGCCTTCGCCGAGTTCGTAGGCGCGCGCGGCGAGACGCGCGGCTTCTTCCAGCGCCAGCGCGGTCGATGCCGCCTGTTGCCAGCCGGCGGCGGCGGCGACGGCGATCTCGAAATCCGTGCGCGCCTCGTGGCGCAGCCGCTGTTCCACCTGCCGCGCCGCCATCTCTGCGGCCAGGCTCAGCCGTTCGGCGGCTTCCTGGTCGCTGCGCCTGGCCGCGCCCGGCAAGGCCAGGCCGACACTCACGCCGAGCACGCGCTCGTCGCCGCCGGTTTCGTTGCGGTAGAACACGCCCAGGGTGGGATCGGCGCTGCGCCGCGCCGCCAGCTGCCGCGCCTCGGCCTGCAGCAGGGCCGCGTGGCGGCGCGCGCGCGCGAGTTCGTGGTTGTGCGCCAGCACGGCCTCGACATGCGCCTCCGCCGTTCCCGCCGGCGGGGTCGGCGCCGGCAGCGCGATGGCCGCATCGGTCTGCAGGCCGGGATACTGCGCGAGCAGCCGGCCCTGCGCCTCGCGGGCGCGCTGTGCGGCCTGCCACTGCTGCGTGCGTACCTGCCCCAGCGCGGCCTCGGCGTTGACGCGTTCCGCGCGCGGCGCTTCGCCGAGGCGGATGCGGGCGTTCACTGCGTCGAGCTGACGGGTGGCGAGCGTCACCTGTTCGTCCCACCACTGCGCCTGGACCGATTCCTTCAGCCAGTCGAACCACAGGCCGAGCAGGTGGCGTCCGGCCTCGTGCAGGGTCTCGTCGAGGCCGGCGTCGGCGTAGGCGGCGAGCGCGCCGGCAAGCGTGCGTTCGGCGGCCGCCCGCGCCGGCAGCCGCAGGGGGCGCGACAGCGCCAGGCCCCAGTCTGCCTGAACGTCGCGCGGGGCCGTCTGCACGCGGCGCTGCGCGAGCTCCGCCGCCACCGACCATTCTTCGCGCCCGCCCGCCAGGGCGGCGCTCTTGATGTTCTGCGCGTCGCGTTCGGCACGCGCCTGTACGACCGCCGGGGCCTGCCGCAGCACGGCGATCGCCGCGGCGGCGTCGGGCAGATAGTCGGCCTGCGCGGGCAACGCGAACGCCCAGGCCAGCAGCCACGTCAACGAGCGGTTCACGGGCGTTCTCCTTGCAAGATGAATTGGCGATACAGAAGCGGCAGCAACACCAGCGTGAGCAGCGTGGCGCTGACCAGACCGCCGATGACGACGATGGCGAGCGGCCGCTGGATCTCCGAGCCCGGCCCCGACGCGAACAGCAGCGGCACCAGGCCGAAGGCGGCGATGCTCGCGGTCATCAGCACCGGGCGCAGCCGGCGCAGCGCGCCCTCGCGCACCACGGCGTCCCCCTTCACGCCCTGCGCGCGCAGCTGGTTGAAGTGGCTGACCAGCACCACCCCGTTGAGCACGGCGATGCCCAACAGCGCGATGAAGCCGACCGACGCCGGTACCGACAGGTATTCGCCGGACGCCGCCAGCGCGAAGACGCCGCCGATGAGCGCGAGCGGCACGTTCATCATCACCAGCAGCGCCTGGCGCACGTCGCCGAAAGTGAGGAAAAGCAGGAAGCCGATCAGCAGCAGCGCCACCGGCACCACGATCATGAGCCGCTGGGCGGCACGCTGCTGGTTCTCGAACTGGCCGCCCCAGGTGAGATGGTAGCCGGGCGGCAGTTTCACCTTGGCGGCGACCGCGGCCTGTGCGTCCTCGACGAAGCTCACCAGGTCGCGCCCGGCGACGTTGCTCTGCACCACGGCGAAGCGCGCGGCGTTCTCGCGCTTCACCGCGACCGGGCCGTCGGTCCGCACCAGCCGCGCGACCTGGTCGAGGCTGATCGTGCGGCCATCGTCCAGCGTCAGGCGCAGCGCCTGCAGCGCGCCGGGCGAGGCGCGCAGCCCGGCCGGCCCGCGCAGTTGCAGCGGGATGCGCCGTCCCTGTTGCTGGATCGTGCCGATCACCTCGCCCTCGAGTTGCGTGCGCAACAGCATCGCGACGGCGTCGGCCGACAGCCCGAAACGCGCGGCGGCGTCGCGGTCGATTTCGGCCTGCAGGTATTGCACGCCTTCGTTCTGCTGGGTGTAGACGTCGGAAGCGCCGGGGATCGCCTCGACCACGGCGTAGATCTCGCCTGCCAGGCGATTGAGCGTCGACAGGTCGGGGCCGAAGATCTTGATCGCGACATCGCCGCGCGAACCGGTGAGCATCTCCGATACCCGCATGTCGATCGGCTGGGTGAAGTTGTAGGCGATGCCGGGGAAATCCTCGACGACCTTGCGGATTTCGTCGATCAGCCAGGCCTTGTCGGGGCGGCGCCATTCCTTCATGGGCTTGAGCACCAGGAAGGTGTCGGTGTCGTTCAGTCCCATGGGGTCGAGGCCGAGCTCGTCGGCGCCGGCGCGCGCGACGATGCGGCGGATTTCGGGCACCTTTTTCAGCAGGGCCTGCTGCACGCGCAGATCCTGCGCGACCGATTCCTCCAGGCTGATCGACGGCAGCTTTTCCAGTTGCACCAGGATGTCGCCCTCGTCCATGACCGGCATGAAGGTCTTGCCGATCAGCGGATAGACGGCGGCGGCGGCGAGCATCAATACGCCAGCCGTGGCGTAGACGAGCCTGGGCCGCGCCAGCGCACGATCGAGCAAGGGCGTGTAGAGCCCGCGCGCGCGTCGCAGCAGCCACGGGTCCTCGTGCGCGGCCTGTTTCAGCAGCCACGACGCGAGCACCGGGATCACCGTCAGCGCGAGCAGCAGCGAGGCGCCGAGCGCGAACACGATGGTGAGCGCGACCGGCGCGAACAGCTTGCCCTCGAGCCCCTGCAGCGTGAGCAGGGGCAGGAACACGATGGCGATGATCACGATACCCGAGGCGACCGGCCGGGCGACTTCCTGCGTTGCCCACAGCACTTTCTGCAGCGGTTTTTCTTCGGTGTTCTCCGCATCGTGCGCCAGGTGCGCGACGACGTTCTCGACCACCACCACGGCGGCGTCGACCAGGAGGCCGATCGCGATCGCCAGCCCGCCCAGGCTCATGAGGTTGGCCGAGAGCCCGAACTGCCGCATCAGCACGAAGGTCGCCAGCACCGACAGCGGCAGGATCAGGGTCACCACGAGCGCCGCGCGGAAGTTGCCGAGGAAGAGCAGCAAGAGGATGACGACCAGGACCGCGGCTTCCAGCAGCGCTTTGCTCACCGTGCCGACTGCGCGGTCGACCAGCTGGGCGCGGTCGTAGAACGGCGAGATCGTCACGCCCGCGGGCAGGGTCGCCTGGATCTCCGCGAGTTTCGCCTTGACGTCGGCGATCAGCACGCCGGCGTTGACCCCCTTCAACCCGATCACCAGGCCCTCGACCGCCTCGCCGCGGCCATCCTGCGTCACCGCGCCGTAGCGCGTCATTTCGCCCCATTCGACCGCCGCAACGTCGCCGACGGTGACGACGACGCCGTCGACCGGCTTGATGCCGACACGGCGCAGCTCCTCGAGGGAAGCCACGCCACCACTGACGCGCACGACCCAGGTTTCCTCGCCTTCGTTGACGCGGCCTGCGCCGTCGTTGCGGGTGTTGCTTTCCAGCGCGCGGCGCAGCTCGTCGTAGGTGACGCCGCGCGCGGCGAGCGCGGCCGGATCGGGGCTCACCGAGAAGGTCGCGACACGGCCGCCGAGCGAATTGACATCGGCCACGCCGGGCAGCGCCCGCAATTGCGGTCGAATCGTCCAGTCGAGCAGGCTGCGTTTTTCGGCCAGTGACAACGGGCCTTCGATGGTGAACATGAAGAGTTCCGACAAGGGCGTCGAGATCGGCGCCAGGCCGCCCGACACGTTGTCGGGCAGTTCGCCCTTGACGTTGGCGAAGCGTTCCGCCACCTGCTGCCGCGCCCAGTAGATGTCGGTGCCTTCCTCGAAGTCGACGGTGATGTCGACGAGCGCGTTCTTCGACAGGCTGCGCAGGATCGTCTGCCGCGGGATGCCGAGCAGTTCGGTCTCCACCGGCTGGGTGATGCGCGCCTCGATTTCTTCCGGCGTCATGCCCGGCGCCTTGAGGATCAGCTTGACCTGCGTGGTCGAGACATCCGGGAAGGCGTCGATGGGAATCTGCTGGAAGGCGCGCGCGCCGAGCGCCGCCAGC
>DYFW01000174.1 GCA_020725005.1 Thiobacillus denitrificans | reverse complement strand
ACCCCTCTCTGCAAGCCCCTCCGGGCTTTTGCACACTGTTCAGAACACTACCGGTGATAGCGCTACCGCCGTGGGGGCGCATAGCAGAGCTGAAGGTTTTTGGAGCACGGCAATAGGACTCCAGAGTGAAGTCCAAGGGGGTGTCAGCAGCGCGGTGGCGCTTGGCGCCGGCTCGGTGGCCACGCAAGACTACACCGTCTCGGTCGGCAGCGCCGACGTCAAGACGCGCATCGTCAACGTCGCTGCCGGCACGGACGCCACCGACGCGGTGAACAAGAGCCAGCTCGACGCCGTGGCCAACACCGCCAACAACGCCCTCTCGGTCGCCGGCGCGGCCCAATCCACCGCCAACAACGCCTTGAGCGCCGCCGCCACCGCCGACGGCAAGGCCGTTGCGGCACAGGGCACCGCCGACACCGCTCGCAATGAGGCCGCCATCGCACAGGGCACCGCCAATGCCGCCCTCTCGGCCGCTGGTACGGCCCAGGCCACCGCCGACACCGCCCGCAGCGAGGCCGCCGCCGCACAGGGCACCGCCAATACCGCCCTCTCGGTCGCCGGTACGGCCCAGGCTACCGCCGACACCGCCCGCAGCGAGGCCGCCGTCGCCCAAGGCACCGCCGACAATGCCTTGAGTGCCGCCGCCACCGCCGATGGCAAGGCCGTTGCGGCACAGGGCACTGCCAACACCGCCCTCTCGGCCGCCGGTACGGCCCAGGCCACCGCCGACACCGCCCGTAGCGAGGCCGCCGTCGCCCATTCGGTGGCGACCGGTGCCTATTCGGTGGCGACCGGTGCCCAGAACACGGCGGATACGGCGCTCGCCGCCTTGCAGAGCACGCTCAACCAGATGCTCGAGGCTGGCCTGTGCACCATCTCCGGCGCCAGCGTCGCCTGCGGCACCAACCTGCAACTCGCCGGCGGTGCCGTAGCCGCCGGGGCGGAGGACGGCATCGCCATCGGCCAGGGTGCCGAGGTGCAGTCCTCGGGCGGCATCGCCATGGGCCGGGACGCCACGGCGGTGCAGTCGAATTCGGTGGCGATTGGCGCCGGCGCCCATGCGCACTCGTCGGTGGCGGTGGGCACCGGCGCCCTGGCCATCGGCACCAACACCACCGCCGTCGGCGACAACACCGTCGCCTCCGGCGAACATGCCGTGGCGATCGGCAACGAGGCCCGGGCCGTGCACGACAACGCAGTCGCGATCGGCAACGGTTCGGTCACTGCCGCGCCGGACTCAATGAGCGTGGGCGCGCCGGGCGCGGAGCGGCGCATCACCCACGTGGCGCCGGGCGTGCTGGCGACCGATGCGGCCAACGTGGAGCAACTCGGCCAGGTCGCCGCCCGCATCGACCAGCGGGTCGGAGAAGTGCGGCGCATCGCGGCGCGCGGCGTGGCCTCGGCGATGGCGACGGCGCCGCAGCTGGCGTTGGCTCCCGGCGAGAGCGGCATTGGTGTCGGCATGGGGCACTACGACGGACAGTCGGCGATCGGCGTGACGGTCGGCCACACCACCCGCTCCGGTGCGCAATTGAACCTGGGCGTGGGCTACGCGGGCGCCGGCCGGCCGGCGCTGCGCGCCGGACTCGGCTGGAAGTGGTAGCCGCGGAGCGGCCATCGGCACGGCGCTGCGGCCACCGCCGCGCCGTGCGCGGACAAAGGTGTTGTTTGTCGAGAGCCACCCGGCCGACGCGCGCCTCGGTTACGTTACCTGACGCCCGGCGGGCAAGGCGTGGCGCGCGGCGGTGAAAGCGGGGCGGGGGACGGTGGGCGAATAGGGTGTGGGGTGCGACCGACGTCGTGCCGGGAGGGGCTGTCGGCACAGGGGTGGAAAGGATTCAGCCGCAGGCGAGAAGCGCATCCGCCAGCGCTACGGGGCGTTCGAACGCGCGCTAGCGGGGGGCATTTCGGCCGCGGAAAGACTGCCATAACCCCAGGTCGCGGCGAGGAAAGGGGGGTGGTTGGCGTCGGCCGAGCGGCCGTCTTCGTCGCGGTCGCCGACGTACACCGCGCTGGCGGTGTCGATTCGGCAGTCAGCGAGCAGGCGGGCGATCATCGCGGCCTTGTCGGGCAGGCGGGGCTCGAAGAGGTCGAGCGCGTATACGGCATCGAGACAATTTTTTTCCGAGGTGGCGAAGAATCAGGTGGGCGGGGTGCAGCCGTTTGTTGGTCGCGATGGACATCGACAGCCCGCTACCCTTGAGGCGTGCGAGCATTGCGGGGATCCCATCGAAGTCGGACGCCAGCGTCGTTTCGGAGGGGGGGCGCGGTGAGGAGACCGCTCCGGAATCTGCGCATCGGGATGCCCTGTGGTGGGCACCGCAGTCCGCGCTCTGGGCCCGTTCGCGCAGCGCTCGGGACTTGGTCCAGAAGTTGGACCGCTTGCTTGCCCCTCAGCCGAGTGGCGCGTCGTCGCAGGCGTGCGGCGTGCGCGTGGTCGTGCCGGGCGATCGTAGATTGGCCCGGGAGCGGTTTTCTGTCTACTGGGATCAGTTCCCGCGACTGCTTGGCGCAGACGTTTCCCTGATGAACGGCAACCTGGAACTGCTGCTGGTGCCGGAGCGGCTGGTCTGTGCGATGTTCCACTTTCATCTCGCCCACCAAGCAATTGCGATTCCCGTCGGCTTCGTGTCCTCGCATCCGGATCACCTTCGCGCGGCGGGTGCGCTGGTGTCGGGGCGGGTCCGCGTCAAGCCGGGCGCGATCTTGGCCGCGAGGGAGGAGGGCGGCGCGGAGGCAGTCCAAGACCTGGCGGCGCTGATCGAACGGCTATCCAGTCTGGCCATGGCGGCGACCCCGACCAAGGATGGCCGGCCGCGGCTGACCTTGAAGAAATCCATATGAGCTTGGTCTAGCGCTGCGATGTCCCTCGAAGACTTGCCCGCTCTTTCGCAGTCTTGGGTCTGCACGTCCCAAGGCGAAGTGGCAGGATCGCGCCCCAACAAGAAGCCGATTTCGAATTTCGTACTCGAGTATGTGGAATCAGAGACCCAGAAGCGGCTCGCGCTGAGCGAAGGGGAGGTGGTTCCGCTCGGCTTCGATGACCTTGTAGCCCTGCAGGGAAGGCTGCGCGATCCGATAAGTTATCCCCTCAAGGTCCGGGGCGCGCGCGTGGAGTCCAGCGATTTCGACCACATCGATTGTAGCCAACGGCTAACCGTCTCGGCGGATCTTCAAAGCAACCATGGGTCCACGGTGTTGGCACTGGTCAACGGAGGGTGGTTGCCCTCGGGGTTGGCGCTTGACGACGAGATATTGCTGTTGCCAGATCGTTGCACAGTGGCGGCGATTCGAAGTCGCTTTGTGGGTGGGGCTCGTAAGGACGGGCTGAAGGACGACTTCCTGGAATTTGCGCGAGGCAAGCGCCTGCGGATCAATCCGATGTTGTATGCGATGGAGGGGAAGTCAGGGCGTCTCAATCCGACTGAGTCCGAACTCTCGGAACTGTTTGATCGTGCCGCAGAGAAGATTCTGGAGGCGCTGCCCAACGCTGTCGTGTTTCCGGAGAAGGTTCACGTTATGCGGGGGGCGATGGGGCTGCTTAACGACATGGCGGATGGATTCGCTGCGCGGCAGCGCTTTCTCGTCAAGGCGGCGCCGCTGATTGCCACGCCGGTGCGCCACGCAAATCTTCAAAGGGTTTGGCTCCAACTGATGGACCTGCGTGAGCGTTACGGCGTGCCGAAGGCGTCAATGCTCGTATGCGCACTATTGAGCGCGAGTGCCGCTCGCCCCGCAATGAATCCGGCTCAGGCCTTGTTGAAGCCAAGGCGTAACTACACGGATAAGAACGCATTCAACGCGCTTGCTGATCTTCGGGCCCTCGACCTGTTGATCGCGGCCGGAGCTGACTCTCCAGAACAGAGGGTGGCACTGCTGACCGAGGATCGCGCGCTTGCATTGTACTGGACCGGTTTGCAGATCAACAGCCTTCGACGGGATGGTTCGAATATCCACTATGCGATCAATCCGCACCGGGCTCTGTTCGGGCGCTTGAGCGAGCAGGAGCAGTCCAATCTGTGGCGGCTCACCCATGGCCTTTAGGATCGTAGCCGTCAAGGCAGGGGAGGCGCCGAGTCGCATCAGTCGAGGCCTCGTGTCCGATCGCCGTCGATTTGGCACACTTGGCGCTCGATTGATGACGAGTACGCTGTGTGTCCGAAGTGATGCTCCGCTGCCCTATGTTCCCTCGGTCAATTTCAGGTAGGGGTTGTTGGCGGGTAGCTGTTCGAAGATCTCCCCCGGTGAATTGAGCAGATAGCCGTGCAGCCGCCGCGACTTGCGCGGCCCCGTCACCTCGCAGGTCCAGATGTTCAGACCGTTGGGCTGTTTGCGGTGTAGCTGCAGGCGTTCGAAGCGCTTCTGCACCCATTGCCAGTCGGCGAGTTGGGCTTCCTTGGCCTGTTTCGCCGCCATGGGGTGCTCCTGCGCGTAGCGCTGGAACACGCCGGGGCTGACCAGGTAGGCGGTGTCGGCCACGGTGTGCACCAGGGCCTTGGCGTCGTTGATGATGAGCTTGCGAGTGTGGATGCCGTGCCGCAGCCAGGCGATGAAAT
>DYFW01000173.1 GCA_020725005.1 Thiobacillus denitrificans | reverse complement strand
TGCCAGGCTTCCCACAGCAGCAGCAGCGAGAAGGAAAAGACGATGAAAAGAATCAGCCGCTGGTTGTCCATGAATCGGAATGGAATCTAGTTGGGTGAGGAGACCGCCGGGTCGCCGGACGCGCCGGGAGGCCATTGTGCCATGGCCCGCTGACCCGCCCGTTTAAAAGTGCGTGACAGGTCGCGCGCCTCCTGCCCCGGCACCGGCCGGGCGATCAGGCGGACGACGAAATCGCAGGCCGGCAGTTCCGCCCGCACCTGGCGGAAGCTTTCACGTATGCAGCGCTTGACCCGGTTGCGGTCGACCGCCCGCGCCAGCAGGCGCTTGGCGACGATCATGCCGAGCCGCGCATGGCCCACCGCATTCGGGCGCGCCATGACCAGCAGCGTGTCGGTGCGGGCACGCTGGTTGTCGGCGAACACCCGGTCGAAATCGGCCGCCTTCGTCAGGCGTGCATCTCGCCAGCGGACGCGACCCGCCGGCTCGGAAAGGGCGTCGATCAGACCGCCAGGCGCGCGCGGCCCTTGGCGCGGCGGGCGTTGATCACGGCGCGGCCGGCCTTGGTTTTCATGCGGGCGCGAAAGCCGTGGGTGCGCTTGCGACGGACGGTGGAGGGCTGATAAGTGCGTTTCATGGTAGGTCCTTTCCTCGTACGGCGACCGGCCGCCGGCTGCCGGCCGATCACAAAAAAACTGTTGAAAAACCGCGTATTAGACCCGCGCAGCCGGGGGGATGTCAAGCCTGAGACGGCAACCCCCGCAGCAATGCGGCCGGCGCGCCTGTGGATAACCCCGGCGAAGCGGAGTAAGATGCGCGATCAATTCCATGCTGCTCTCCGCCCCCCACACGACGCCTATGAATTCCTTCTGGGACCTTTGCCAAGCGCGTTTTCGCGCCAGCCTGACCCAGCAGCAATTCAGCACCTGGATCAAGCCCCTGGAATTCGAAGACCAGGGCGACGAGGTGCGCATCCTTGCGCCCAACCACTTCGTCATGGATTGGGTGCGCGAGAAATTCGCCGAGCCCATCGACGCCTGGGCGCAGGAATACTACGGCCATCCCGTCACCATCGCCTACGCGCTCGGCAAGAAGCCGGGCGCCCCGCGCCGGCCCGCGCCGGGTGTCTCCCCCGGCCTGCCCGCCGCAGCTGCCACCCCGGCCGCTGCCGTCATGCCCGGCCTGCGCCTCAACCCGGCGTTCAATTTCGACAACTTCGTCTCCGGGCGCGCCAACCAGCTCGCCCGCGCCGCCGCCCTGCAGATCGCCGACAACCCCGGCACCGCGTACAACCCGCTCTTCATCTACGGCGGCGTCGGCCTCGGCAAGACTCACCTGCTGCAGGCCATCGGCAACGCCGTGCGACAGGCCAATCCCGAGGCGCGCATCAGCTACATCCACGCCAACGATTACGTCGACGACGTGGTGAAGGCCTATCTCAACAAACAGTTCGACGACCTGAAGCGCCGCTACATGTCGCTCGACCTCCTCCTGATCGACGACATCCAGTTCCTCGCCAAGAAGGACCGCACCCAGGAAGAGTTTTTCTACGTCTTCAATTCGCTGATCGAAAACAAGAAACAGATCGTCATCACCTGCGATACCTTCCCGAAGGAAATCACCGGCCTGGACGACCGCCTGAAGTCGCGCTTCGCCTGGGGGCTGACCGTCGCGGTCGAACCGCCCGAGCTCGAGATGCGCGTCGCCATCCTGCTCGCCAAGGCGCAATCCGAAGGCGCCAGGCTCGACGAGAACGTCGCCTTCTTCATCGCCAAGCAGGTCCGCTCCAACGTGCGCGAGCTCGAAGGCGCCCTGAAGCGCGTGATCGCCTTCTCGCGCTTCCACGAAAAACCGATCACCCTCGAACTCGTCAAGGAGGCCTTGCGCGACCTCATCGCTTCGACGTCGCGCATCGTCTCGATCGAGAACATCCAGAAGACCGTCGCCGACTTCTACAAGATCAAGGTCGCCGACATGTTCTCGAAGAAGCGCACGCGCAACCTCGCGCGGCCGCGCCAGATCGCGATGGCGCTCGCCAAGGAACTCACCAACCAGAGCCTGCCGGAAATCGGCGAATCCTTCGGCGGGCGCGACCACACCACGGTCATACATGCGTGCCGCAAAGTCAGCGAACTGCGCGAGACCGATGCCGAAATCGGGCGCGACTACCTGGTGTTGCTGCAGAGCCTGACAGGCTGAGGACGGAATGTGGATAAGTAGGCGTCACAGGCTGCCAGGCGATAAAGCATCCCCATCCCTCCCGCCCGGCCAAGCGTTTATCCACAACAGCCAAGGCATGACAAGCGATTGTTTCTGAAGATAAAAATGGCTTACCCCCAAGCAAGAGCCGCCTTTATTACGAATATCAGGAAGAAATAAATGCTATTGGTACAAAGCGAACGCAATGCCCTCCTGGCAGCCCTGGCCTCGGTGGTCGGGGTCGTCGAGCGCCGTCACACCCTGCCCATCCTGTCGAACCTGCTGCTGGAAAAGAAGGGCGACCGGCTGACCCTGCTCGCCACCGATCTCGAATTGCAGGTGAGCACGCAGCTCAACGTCCAGGGCGGCGACGACTTCGCGATCACCCTTGCGGCAAGAAAGTTCTACGACATCGTGCGGGCGCTCCCCGAGGGCGCCCAGATCAAGCTCGATGCGAAGGACAGCCAGGTCGTGGTCAGCGCCGGCAAGTCGCGCTTCACCCTGCAGACCCTGCCCGCCGCGGATTTCCCGCGGGTCGAGACCGGCGCCGGGCTGGGCGAGGCGATCCGCCTGCCGCAGAAAACCCTGAAACGCCTGTTGCAGCTGGTGCAGTTCGCCATGGCGAGCCAGGACATCCGCTACTACCTCAACGGCATGCTGCTGGTGCTCGACGCCAAACAGCTGAAGGTCGTCGCCACCGACGGCCACCGCCTGAGCTACGCGGAAACCACGCTCGATGGCGACGCCGGGGCACGCGAGGTGATTCTTCCCCGCAAGACGGTGTTGGAACTTTCCAAGCTGCTCGGCGACGTCGAAGACCCGGTCGAACTGCGCATCGGCGCCAACCAGGTCACCATCAGCCTGCCCGGCACCGAACTCGTCACCAAGGTGGTCGACGGCAAGTTTCCCGACTACCAGCGCGTGATCCCGGTCAGCCAGCCGCGCACGCTCAAGGCCAGGCGGCAGGACGTGATCCAGGCGCTGCAGCGCGCGGCCATCCTGTCGAACGAGAAATTCCGCGGCGTGCGCCTGGTGATGAGCGAGAACACGCTGGGCATCGTATGCAACAACAACGAGCAGGAAGAGGCCGCCGATGAAATCGCGGTGAGCTACAACGGCGACCCGCTGGACGTGGGCTTCAATGTCACCTACCTGCTCGACGGCCTGGGCGCGCTCAACAGCGAGGACGTCACCTTCTCGCTGGGAGACGCCAACAGCAGCATGCTCGTCACCAGCGAGGCCGAGCCGGGTTACAAGTATGTCGTGATGCCGATGCGCATCTGAGCGGGAGACCGAACCCGCGCCCTTTTCACGAATCGAAGGAAGGCCCCTCGCGGGGCGCACACAGCATGAGCAATCAATCCGGGAACACCCAGCCGGAATCCGGCAACGGCGGCTACGACGAAGACAGCATCCAGCAGCTGGAAGGGCTGGAAGCGGTGCGCAAGCGCCCCGGCATGTACATTGGCGACACCTCCGACGGCACGGGGCTCCATCACATGGTGTTCGAGGTGCTCGACAACGCCATCGACGAGGCGCTCGCCGGCTACTGCGACGACATCAAGGTCATCATCCACCCGGACAACTCCATCTCGGTGTCCGACAACGGCCGCGGCATCCCGGTCGGCATCAAGTTCGACGACAAGCACGAACCCAAGCGCAGCGCCGCCGAGATCGTCATGACCGTGCTGCACGCCGGCGGCAAGTTCAACCAGAACAGCTACAAGGTGTCGGGGGGGCTCCATGGCGTCGGTGTCTCGTGCGTCAACGGCCTGTCGAAATGGTTGAAGCTCATCGTGCGACGCGACGGCAAGAAATACGCGATGACCTTCCACCGGGGCCGCGTCGTCGATCGCATCATCGAAATCCAGAACGGCGTCGCGGTCTCCCCGATGCAGGTCGTCGGCGAAACCAAAAACCGCGGCACCGAAGTGCACTTTCTCGCCGACGAGGAAATCTTCGGCAAGGTCGAATACCACTTCGACATCCTGGCCAAGCGCATCCGCGAACTGTCGTTCCTCAACAACGGCGTCAAGATCGAGCTCATCGACCACCGCGACGGCAAGAGCGAGAACTTCGCGCATTCCGGCGGCGTGAAAGGCTTCGTCGAGTACATGAGCCGGCACAAGAACCCGCTGCATCCCAAGATTTTCCACGCCAGCGGCGAGAAGGACGGCATGACCGTCGAAGTCGCCATGCAGTGGAACGACAGCTATTCCGAAACCGTGCAGTGCTTCACCAACAACATCCCGCAGCGCGACGGCGGCACCCACCTGACCGGCCTCAGGATGGCGATGACGCGCGTGTTGAACAAGTACATCGAGGAAAACGAACTGGCGAAAAAGGCCAAGGTCGAGACCACCGGCGACGACATGCGCGAAGG
>DYFW01000007.1 GCA_020725005.1 Thiobacillus denitrificans | reverse complement strand
GGATTCGCCGGCTGGAAACCACGTCAAAGCAAGGCCCCACGCGGGATTGGAGGTTTTCTTCCCCGGGCGGACTAAAGTTGGCACGCCACCTGCACGTTAATGTGCCAAGACAGGGAGACCTGTTGGACCCAATCCATTACCTAGGAGAAATGAAATGATGAAAAAAGCGCAACAGGGCTTCACCCTGATCGAACTGATGATCGTCGTCGCGATCATCGGCATTCTGGCGGCGATCGCGCTGCCGGCGTACCAGACCTATACGGACCGTTCGCGTGTTCGCGCCTGCCAGTCAGAGATGACCGGCATCGCGCGCGGCGTGGTCGCCGCCATTGCGGACAATAGTACGGCTCTGCTTCCTGCCCCCCAGTACTCTGCTTGCACCAACGCAAATTACACAAATACCAACGCCCTCCCGAACGCAAACCTTACGGCTAACGCTCGTGATAGGGCCACTACTCAAATCACATGTGATATCGCAACGGGAGTTTGCACCCACCCCTAATCCAGTACACCTGGGTTAAGCCCAGGTCGTCTGAAGGGTCCCTCAGCAGAGGGGCCTTCGTTTTTTGGTGCGCCCGGCAGGGCGCACTTACTTGGAGGTGAAATCCTCTACTTGCCCTGCAAGGGGAGAGTTAGCCAAACGGCAAGGGTGCCGCGGGCTACTGCGAATCTGGGGGAAGCCGAAGGACCATGCCGATCCGGGATTGGTAGGCCGCGCCGAACCGGTTTGCTATCCAGTTCGAGGACAGAATGCCTCAGCATTAACCGAAACCCCGTTTACACAAACTCTGGTCGCCCCGGATTTTGGCACATGCCCATGCGCTTGATCACGTTCCAACTGCTGACACTCTGCGCCTTTGGTCTGTATTGGCCTTCGCTGCACTACGCGCCCTTCTTCGACGACATCAATTTTTTCGAGTACGGCATCCATGCCGTTTTTCTCGACGGCAATCCATTCCACCTACGTTGGTTGCCCTATGTCACGATGGCCTGGCTTGACCTTGTCTTCGAGGACGGGGTTTTCGCACAACGCAGCGCAAATGTCGGCCTGCATGCGCTGACCGCGTTTGGACTGTATTCCCTCATCAGGCAGATAAGCAGCCATGTTGCGCCGCACCGCAACAACGAGCGTGCTGCCGTCGCGGCTGCGTTGCTTTTTCTGCTGCACCCGCTGGCCGTCTATGCGGTCGGCTATATGGTTCAGCGCACCATTCTCATGGCGACGCTGTTTGGCTTGCTGTCGCTGAGTGCCTATTTCAATGGTCTGGTGACCCGCAAGAAAGCCTATTTTTTCTTCTCGGGGCTGTTTTATCTACTTTCTGCATACAGTAAGGAGCATGCCGTCCTGATTCCTGCCGTTGCACTGGCGCTCACGCCTCTGGCAGAGCGTTTCAATGCCCAGACATGGAAGCGCCTGGTGCTGCCCTTTGCGCTGTTTATGCCGATCGCAGTGCTTGTTATCTTTAACAGCCTGTCCGTCGTCGGCAGGATATACGAGCCGCATGCCGTGCAGCAGTTAGCGCAGGTTCAGATTGATGCTGAGGCGACCGGCACCGGCCTGATCTGGTTGCTGAGCGCCATGACGCAGGCATCGCTGTTCTTCAAGTACCTCGGTTTGATACTGATTCCCAACCCGGACTGGATGTCGGTCGACATGCGCGTGCCGATTGCGACGCAAATCTGGGAGACCAAATATGTGCTGGGGATCGCTGCATTCGCGATTTATGGACTGGGCGCGGTTTTCCTGTTGCTGAAAGGCGGTCGACGCGGTCTGGTCGGGTTTGCATTGCTTGCGCCATGGTTGCTGTTTGCGGTGGAGTTCTCCACGGTGAAAGTTCAGGAGCCCTTCGTCTTGTATCGCACCTATTTGTGGATGTGGCCTCTGTTCCTGCTGGTGCCCGTGGTAAGCCGCAATCTCCCTAACAAGCTGTTTTGGCCAATCATTCTGGGCGTTACGCTCGCCTTTGCGTATGCCTCCAGTGATCGACTGAAGAGCTTTTCCGGTGGATATGCGTTGTGGGACGATGCGGTGCGGAAATTACCCGAGGAACAGGTGACGGGTGTGGCGAGGGTCTATGCAAACCGGGGTAATTGGAACGTGAAGGGGGGCGATCTGCATGCAGCGGTCGCAGACTACACAAGCGCATTGCGTGCAGATTCCCGATTTAAGGGGGCATACACCGGCCGTGCTTTTGCGTACGCAAAATTGGGTGACTTCGAATCCGCGCTGCGTGACGCGAATGCCTTCGTTGCGCTCTTCCCGGAAGATCCATTTAGCTTTACTTTGCGCGGTTTGATCTATCGGGACAAGGGGGATATCCACCTGGCGATGTCAGACCTCGAACATGCATGTGACATGAAGTCAATGGGAGCATGCGTCGCGCTAAGTGTGATGAAGGGGCGGTCCAGCATACCTGGCGCATCTGGCCAACAGAAATAATAGTGATCTGTTCATGCCGTTGTGATTTCAGATTGCTTCGCTTCGTACCACCTGTTGGGCCAGAGCAAGGTTGAAACCATGGTTTAGAAGGAAACGCATCTGCCTGGCCTTCTCCGCTGCATCGGCGGGCGGCGTGCCGAATTTCTTCCGCCACACCGCGCGCGCGCGGTCGAGCTCGCTGTCTTCCTCGCCACGCAGCACTTCGTCGATCACCGTGTCCGGCACGCCGCGCTGGCGTAACTCGTAGGCGAGTTTGACGCTGCCGGATTTGGCGCGGTGGTCGGCGACCCAGCTTTCGGCGAAGCGGCGATCGGAGAGCCAGTTCCTGGATTCGAATTCGTCGAGCAGGGGAGCGACGTCGGCGGCGTCGTAGCCGGCGGCCTGTAGCTTGCGGGCGAGCTCGGCGCGGGTGTGCTCGCGCCGCGCCAGCAGGGCGAGCGCGCGGCTGCGCAGCTCGCCGACGTCGGGCTCAGGCTTCGACTTCATCCGCGTCCTCGACCGCCGCGATCGCGTTGTTGACGCCGACGGCGGCGCGGATCCTGGCTTCGATTTCCTGCGCGATCTCGGGATGCTCGCGCAGGTATTCGCGCGCGTTGTCTTTGCCCTGGCCGATTTTCTCGCCGTTGTAGGCGTACCAGGCGCCGGATTTGTCGATGAATTTGTGGGCGACGCCGAGTTCGATGATTTCGCCCTCGCGCGAGATGCCCTGGCCGTAGAGGATGTCGAAGTAGGCTTCCTTGAACGGTGGCGAGACTTTGTTCTTGACGACCTTGACCTTGGTTTCGTTGCCGATGACTTCGTCGCCCTTCTTGATCGCGCCGGTGCGGCGGATGTCGAGGCGCACGCTGGCGTAGAACTTGAGTGCGTTGCCGCCGGTGGTGGTTTCGGGGTTGCCGAACATGACGCCGATCTTCTCGCGGATCTGGTTGATGAAGATGACGAGCGTGTTGGTGCGCTTGATGTTGGCGGTGAGTTTGCGCAGCGCCTGGCTCATCAGCCGTGCCTGCAGGCCCATGTGCGAGTCGCCCATCTCGCCTTCGATTTCGGCCTTGGGGGTCAGCGCGGCGACCGAGTCGATGACGACGACGTCGACCGAACCCGAGCGCACCAGCATGTCGGCGATTTCCAGCGCCTGCTCGCCGGTGTCTGGCTGCGAGATCAGGAGGTTGTCGACGTCGACGCCGAGCTTGCCGGCGTAGACCGGGTCGAGCGCGTGCTCGGCGTCGATGAAGGCGGCGGTGCCGCCGGCCTTCTGCATTTCGGCGATGACCTGCAGGGTGAGTGTCGTTTTGCCGGACGATTCCGGGCCGTAGATCTCGATCACGCGGCCGCGCGGCAGGCCGCCGATGCCGAGCGCGATGTCGAGCCCGAGCGAGCCGGTGGAGACGGCCTGGATGTCGCGCGCGACGCCCTGGTCGCCCAGGCGCATCACCGAGCCCTTGCCGAACTGCTTCTCGATCTGGGACAGCGCGGCGGCGAGCGCCTTGGATTTGTCGTCGGTCATTGCGGGGGTGGCCATGGTCTTTCTCCTGAGGGGGTTGCGGTCAAGGCAGGCGGCGGGCGACTGCATGGCCTGCACTCTAGGCGATACTTTTCTTGATGTCAATAAAAAATATCACGTAAGTAAAAAATACAAGTTTATAAATTGTATTTGCTGGCCGGCCCCCTATAATTCGCCGCAGAGCGGAGAAAGCGCCATGAATTCCAAGGAAAAAATGCGCCTGGACGTGAAGTGGTCGACACGCCAGCGCCTGCAGTACATCGAAGTGATGGCTTTTTACGCCGGCGTGGTGACGCGCAGCGACGTGGCCCGCGCCTTCGGCCTGTCCGACCCGGCGGCGACCAAGGACCTCAAGCTCTACGGCGAGCTGGCGCCGGGCAATCTCGTCTATCAGCATGGCGTGTTCGGCTTCGTGCCGGGCCCGGACTTCAGCCCGCTCTTTGCCGACCTCGCGCCGGCCGCGGTGCTGCCGGTGATCGCCGCCAATCTCGCGGTCGCCAACGGCCCCTACGGCGCCACCCTGATCTACGGTGTGCCGACCGCCGCGCTGCCGCTGCCGGCGCGGCTGCCGCCGGCTGCGACGCTCGCCCAGCTCACCCGCGCGATTTTCGGCCGGCGCCAGCTGCGCGTGCGCTACCGTTCGCTGTCCGGCCGCGACAGCGCAGGCGACCGCGTCATCGAGCCGCACACGCTGGTCGACACCGGCCTGCGCTGGCACGCGCGCGCGTACGACGCGGCGCACTGCGCGTTCCGCGATTTCGTGCTGTCGCGCATCGTCGAGGCGGAATGCCTGGAGACGCCGGCGGAATCGAGCGTGGACTACGACGAGGACTGGGTGGAAACGGTGCGCCTGCGCCTCGCGCCGCACGCGGGCCTGGATGCGCCGCGGCGCGAGGCTCTGCTGCAGGATTACGCGGCGGCGGGGGAGGCGATCGAGGTGGAGGTGCGGCGGGCGCTGTTGGGCTATGTGCTGCAACGCCTGGGCGTCGACACCACGCCGGACCACAGCCTGAATCCGCAAGCCAGCCAGTTGATGCTGCTCAACCGCGACGAGATCGAGCCGTTCGCGGCGTGGGCTTTCAGTTAGGAATCAGGATCCAGGGAGTCTTGTGCAGCTGCGCCGCGCTTGTCGATTTGCCCGGCACGCGACAGGCTTTTCCCTGACCCCTATCCAACCAGCTCGATCAAGCCCCGCAGCGCCGCCGCGACGGCGCGCGAGCGGATTTCCTCGCGGTCGCCGTCGAGCCGGCAGGTGGAGGTCATGACGGTGCCGTCGGCGAGTGCCCAGCCGTAGCACACCAGGCCGACCGGTTTCTGCGGCGTGCCGCCGCCTGGGCCGGCGATGCCGGTGATCGAGAGCGTCGCCTGCGCGTGGCTGTGCTTCAAGGCGCCCGCGGCCATTTCGGCGGCAGTGATTTCGGACACCGCGCCGTGCGTCGCCAGGGTGTCGGGCGACACGCCGAGCATTTCGACCTTGGCGGCGTTGGCGTAGGTGATGAAGCCGCGCTCGTACCATTGCGAGCTGCCGGGCAGGGACGTGAGGAGATGGCCGACCCAGCCGCCGGTGCACGATTCGGCGGTCGCGAGCATCCAGCCGCGCGCGCGCAGCTTCTCGCCGAGGTCGACAGCGAGTTGGTGCAGCTCTTCGTCGCTCACACGAGCCATTGCAGTCCTTTCAGGGCGGCGATCGCGTAGAGCGCCGCCAGCATGTCGTCGAACATCACGCCGAAGCCGTTTTTCAGCCGCCGGTCGGCGAGCCGGATCGGCCACGGTTTCAGGATATCGAACAGGCGGAACAAGGCAAATGCGATCGCGACCCACGCCCACGCCGGCGGCGTGAACACCAGCACCAGTGCGAAGGCGACGATCTCGTCCCACACGATGCCGCCGTGGTCCGGCACGCCGAGCGCGCGGCCGGCGCGCGCGCAGGCCCAGATACCAAGCAGGAAGGCGGCGATGAGGAGGATGATCTGGTTCGGCCGGTCGGGGGCAACGCTGACGATCGCCCAGAAAAGCGGCAGGCCCAGAAGCGTGCCGACGGTGCCGGGCGCCCGCGGGGCGAGTCCGGTGCCGAAGCCGAAGGCGATGAGGTGCGCGGGGTGGGCGAAGAGAAACCCGAGGTCAGGCCGCGAAGTGGTCATGGCCCGTGCGTTCGATCGTGAGCGGGGCGCCGTCGGCGTCGACGACGCTGAGGCCGGGGGTGTCGGTGATGCGGCCGATGCGCGTGACCGCGACGCCTGCGCTCGCGGCGGCGGCGAGCACGGCGTCGTGTTTATCCGGCGGCGCGGTGAAGCAGAGTTCGTAGTCGTCGCCGCCTGCCAGCACGCAGTCGCGCGCGACGGCTTCGTGCAGATAGGCCCGCACCGCCGGCAGCGTCGGCAGCGCGGCGAAGTCGAGCACGGCGCCGGCCTGCGAGCGTTCGAGCACGTGGCCGAGGTCGCCAAGAAGTCCATCCGAAATGTCGATCGCGCTGGTGGCGACGCCGCGCAGCGCAAGCCCGAGTTCGACGCGCGGCGTCGGCAGGTAGAGCGCGGGCAATACCTTGGCGGCGTCGATCTGTTCCATGAACAGCCGCCCCTGGCGGTAGGCGAGCGCCATCGCCGCCGCGCCGAGCGTGCCCGATACCCACACGTCGTCGCCGGGACGGGCGCCGTCGCGGCGCAGCGCCTGCCCCGGCGGGACTTCGCCGATGACGGTGATCGACAGGGTGAGCGGGCCGCGCGTGGTGTCGCCGCCGACGAGCTCGATGCCGTGCTGGTCGGCGATGCGGAAGAAGCCGCGCGCAAACGCCGCGAGCCAGCCCTCGTCCGCCGCCGGCAGCGCGATCGACAGCGTCGCCCAGCGCGGCGTCGCGCCCATCGCGGCAAGATCCGAGAGATTCACCGCGAGCGCCTTGTGGCCGAGCCCGGCGGGCCCGTCCTGCGGCGAAAAGTGGCGGCCCTCGAGCAGCATGTCCGACGACACCGCGAGCTGCATCCCCGGTGTCGGCGCCAGAAGCGCGCAGTCGTCGCCCACGCCGAGCACCGCGCCGGGCGTGGCGCGGGTGAAGTGGCGGGCGATGAGGTCGAATTCCATGGGGCGTGAGGCGTGAGGCGTGAGGCGTGAGGCGTGAGGCCGCCTTACCCCTTACCCTTCACGCTTATCCTTCTTCGCATGCTCGATTTCCACCGCGCGCACGTCCTGCGCCAGCTTGTCGAGCACGCCGTTGATGTATTTGTGGCCGTCGGTGCCGCCGAATTTCTTCGCCAGTTCGACGCCTTCGTTGATGGCGACGCGCCAGGGCACGTCCGGGCAATGCACGAGTTCGTAGGCGCCGATGAGGAGGATGCCGCGCTCGATCGGCGACAGCTCGGCGAGCGGCCGGTCGAGCAAGGGGGCGATGCGCGTGCTCAAGAGATCCTCCTCCTTCACCACGCCGTAGAGCAGGGTGCGGAAGTAGGCCTCGTCGGCGCGCTTGAACTGCTCGTCTTCCTTCAGGTTGGCGGCGATCAGCGTGACGTCGGCGCCGCCGACCAGCCAGGCGTAGACCCCCTGCAGGGTGAACTCGCGTGCGATTTTGCGGGAGCCGGCCATGTCAGAGGCGTTTCAGGAGGTTGGCCATTTCGATCGCCACGCGCGCGGCGTCGCGGCCTTTCTCGCCCATGCGGCGGTGGCCCTGTTCCTCGGTGTCGACGGTGAGGATGGCGTTGGCGATCGGCACGCCGGTTTCGAGCTGCACGTCGAGGACGCCGCGCGCGGATTCGTTGGACACGATCTCGAAATGATAGGTCTCGCCGCGCACGACGGCCCCGATCGCGATGAGCGCGTCGAATTTCCCGGACTGCGCCATTTTCTGCAGGACGAGCGGATGTTCGAGCGCGCCGGGCACGTCGACCAGCAGGATGTCGTCCTTGGCGACGCCGAGCCGCGCGAGCTCGATTTCGCAGGCGGAGAGCAGGCCTTCGCAGATATCGCGGTTGAAGCGGCTCATGACGATGCCGATCTTCAACCCTGTGCCCTGGTAGACGGGGTCGAGCTCGTTGATGTTGTCGGTGATGCCCATGGTGTATCCCTTTCCTGTCAGAGAATCATGCTTTTTCGGAATAGCCGGTGACTTCCAGCCCGAAGCCGTCCATCGCAGGCATCTTGCGCGGGCTCGCCAGCAGCCGCATCTTGCCGACGCCGAGGTCGCGCAGGATCTGCGCGCCGATGCCGTAGTCGCGCAGGTCGACCTTGCGCGTGACGACGGGCGGCGGATTGATCCGGTCGAGCAGGGCGTCGGCGGTTTCGGGCCGGTGCAGCAGGACCAGCACGCCCGACTGCGCTTCGGCGATGCGTTCCATCGCGCCGAGGATGGGCCAGGAATGGCCGCCGCCGGTGACGTCGAGGAAGTCCATCACGGAGAGCGGTTCGTGCACCCGCACCAGCGTTTCGCGGTCGGCGTGGATTTCGCCCTTCACCAGCGCGAGGTGGGTTTCGCGCGCGCTGGTGTCGCGGTAGGCGATGAGGCGGAACGCGCCGTACACGGTCTGGATCAGGCGGTCGGCGACGCGCTCGACCAGGCTCTCGGTCTGGCTGCGGTAGTGGATGAGGTCGGCGATGGCGCCGATCTTGAGCCCGTGCTCCTGCGCGAAGGGCACCAGGTCGGGCAGACGCGCCATGCTGCCGTCGTCCTTGAGGATTTCGCAGATGACGGCGGCGGGTTCGAGGCCGGCCAGCCCCGCGAGGTCGCAGCCGGCCTCGGTGTGGCCGGCGCGCACCAGCACGCCGCCGGGCTGCGCGCGCAGCGGGAAGATATGGCCGGGCTGGATGATGTCGGTCGGCTTCGCGTCCTTCTTCACCGCGGCACGGATCGTGACGGCGCGGTCGGCGGCGGAGATTCCCGTCGTCACGCCTTCGGCCGCCTCGATCGAGACGGTGAACGCCGTGCCGTGTGGCGTCTGGTTGTCGCTGACCATCTGCTTGAGGCCCAGCTGGCGGCAGCGCGCGTCGGTGAGCGTCAGGCAGATCAGCCCGCGGCCGTATTTCGCCATGAAGTTGATCGCCTCGGGGGTGACGTGCTCGGCGGCCATCACGAGGTCGCCCTCGTTTTCGCGGTCCTCCTCGTCGACCAGCACGACCATGCGGCCGGCTTTCAGTTCTTCGATGATTTCCGGGGTGGAGGCGAGGCTCATCAGTCTTTGTCCGTTGTGTGGGTGAATTGCATCATGCGCTCGACGTAGCGCGCGATCATGTCGACTTCGAGGTTGACCCGGCTGCCCGGTTTCAGGTGCTTGAGCGTGGTCATCTCGAGCGTGTGCGGGATCAGGTTCAGCGCGAAGCGCGCGCCGTTCACCTGGTTCACCGTCAGCGAGACACCGTTCACCGTGATCGAGCCCTTGCGGATGAGGTAGCGCGCGAGTTCGGCGGGGGCGTCGATCTCGAGCAGGTGCGATTCGCCCACCGGGACGAAGCGGTGCACCCTGCCGACGCCGTCGACGTGGCCGGAGACGAGGTGGCCGCCGAGACGGTCGGCCAGCCGCAGTGCCTTCTCGAGATTGACCTCGGCGCCGGGCAGAAAGCCGGCGGTCACGCGCAGCGTCTCGGCGGAGACGTCGACGGTGAAACTGTCAGGGGTGAGCGTGACGGCGGTGAGGCAGACGCCGTCGACCGCGATGCTGTCGCCGGGCGCGACGTCGGAAAAGTCGAGCCCGCCGCCGCTGACCACCATGCGCGCGTCGGCGCCGCGGGCTTCGTAGTCGTGGATGCGGCCGACCGCCTGGATGATGCCGGTGAACATGGATAAAGAGCGAAACCTGCGTGATGGACCCCGCATTGTAGGGGTTTAGGGCGGGGCGGTGAACCACCCCGATACGATACGCCATTCGCCCACGTATTAAACGAAGACAAGAGGGTCCGAATGGATATAATGATTCCTGGTTCAACGGTCGGATGCAGTCATGACGTCGCCTTCAGTAGATTTTTCCCTTCGCGGTCGCCGCCTGCTGCCCATCGTGCAGGGCGGGATGGGCGTGGGCATCTCGGCGCACCGCCTCGCCGGCGCGGTGGCGCGCGCGGGCTGCATGGGCACCATCGCGAGCATCGACCTGCGGCACCACCACGCCGACCTGGTCGAGGCCGGCAAGCGCTGCCGCGACAAGCATGAGCTCAACCGCCTCAATCTCGTCGCGCTCGACCGCGAAATCCGTGCCGCGCTCGAGATCGCCGGCGGCCGGGGCCTTGTCGCGGTCAACGTGATGAAGGCGGTCGCCGCGCACGCCGACTACGTGCGCCAGGCCTGTGCCTCGGGCGCGCAGGCCATCGTCATGGGCGCCGGCCTGCCGCTCGATCTGCCCGAGCTTGCCGAGGGCTATCCCGACGTCGCCTTGATTCCCATTTTGTCGGACGCGCGCGGCGTCGCCATCGTGCTGAAGAAGTGGCTGAAGAAGGGACGCCTGCCGGATGCCATCGTCATCGAGCATCCGCGTTACGCCGGCGGCCATCTCGGCGCGCCCAACCCGGCCGATCTCGCCAACGGGAAATTCGACTTCGCGCAGGTGCTGCCGGAGATTTTCCGGCTGTTCGACGAACTCGGCATCGCGCGCGAGCGGATGCCGCTCATCGTCGGCGGCGGCATCGATAGCCACGAAAAGCTGCTCGCCGCGCTCGAACTCGGCGCCGCCGCGGTGCAGATCGGCACGCCGTTCGCCGTCACCGTCGAAGGCGACGCGCATCCCGAGTTCAAGCGCGTGCTCGCCGAGGCCGGGCCCGAGGACATCGTCACCTTCATGAGCGTCGCCGGCTTGCCGGCACGCGCGGTGAAGACGCCCTGGCTCGCCAACTACCTGCGCCGCGAGGAAAAACTGCAGGGTTGCGCCAAGGCCGATCCGGCGCGCTGCGCGTCGGGCCTGCACTGCCTTACCCAGTGCGGCCTGCGCGACGGCATCGCCCGCGCCGGCCAGTTCTGCATCGACCAGCAGCTGGTGGCCGCGCTGAAGGGCGACGTCGCCAAGGGCCTGTTCTTCCGGGGCGCGGCGTCGCTGCCGTTCGGCAAGGAAATCCGCCCGGTGCAGGCGCTGGTCGATTACTTCCTGACCGGCCTGAAAACCCTGAATGCGGTCGCGGCGTGAGGCGTGCCGGGCTCTCCGTGGGGCGTGGCACCGGCTTGAGTCGCTGCGCGCGAGCAGGCCCTTCCGCGGGTACGAAAAATTGCCTTGACTTCTCCGGAAAATAGATAAAATATAAAGATATTGTTATCTTTATTATGGACGTTGTCCGGAGCAGATGACACCAACGACAAGGAGGAGGACCGCGTGAACCTTTCAGGAATACTCGTCATGACCCGCCCGGAGAATCTATCAGCCGTGGCTGCCGAGCTCAACGCATTGCCGGGGGTGGAGGTTCACCACGAAGATGCCGTCGGCCGCCTGGTAGCCGTGCTCGAAGCCGAAAGCGTGCGCGCCGAGGCCGACGGACTGCGCCGCATCAAGACCGTCCCCGGCGTGCTGATGGCCGAGATGGTCTTCCACTATTTCGAGGACGACGACGAAGTCCTGTCCGAACTTCCGCCCGAGATCGCCGCACTGCCCGGTCTCGATGCCAACGCCTGCCAATAAGCATTGAAGGAGACCGCCATGACCGTCAACCGTCGCGAATTTCTCAAGACCGCCGTCGCCGGCGTCGCTGCCAGCACCGTGAGCCTGCCGCTGACGCGGCTGGCCGAAGCCGCTGCCCGCGAGCTGGAAAAAGACTGGCAGTGGGACAAGTCGGTCTGCCGATTCTGCGGCACCGGCTGCGGCATCCTGGTCGCCACCAAGAACGGGCGCATCGTCGCTACCAAGGGCGACCCCGACGCGCCGGTGAACCGCGGCCTCAACTGCGTGAAGGGTTACTTCAACGGCAAGATCCTCTACGGCGCCGACCGCCTGACGCAACCGCTCCTGCGCATGACGAACGGCAAGTTCGACAAGAAGGGCAAGTTCCAGCCGGTGAGTTGGGAGCAGGCGCTCGACATCATGGAAGAGAAGCTGCGCTGGGCGCTGAAGGAAAAAGGTCCGGCCGGCATTTCCATCTTCGGCTCCGGCCAGTACACCATCCATGAAGGCTACGTCGCGGCCAAGCTGATGAAGGCAGGCTTCCGTTCCAACAACCTCGACCCCAACGCCCGCCACTGCATGGCCTCGGCCGTCGCCGCCTTCATGCAGACCTTCGGCATCGACGAGCCGCAGGGCAACTACGACGACATCGAGTACACCGACACCGCCGTGCTGTGGGGCGCCAACATGGCGGAAATGCATCCCATCCTGTGGTCGCGCATCACCAACCGCCGCCTCACCCACGACAAGATGCGGGTGGTGAACCTCACCGTGTACGGCAACATGTCGTCGGACATCGCCGATACCGAGATCGTGTTCGCGCCCAGCGCCGATCTGGCGATCCAGAACTACATCGCGCGCGAGATCGTGAACCGCAACGCGGTGGACTGGGACTTCGTGAAGAAGCACACCGTGTTCGCCACCGGCCCCTACGACATCGGCTACGGCTTCCGCCCCAAGAACGCCGACAAGTACGCCAGCGCCGCCGAGATGGAAATCTACAAGAACGAGCAGGTGCGCGTGCTCGACAAGCACGAGGCGATCGCACAACGGCGGCAGCCGGGCGAGGCGGTGCCGCAGAAGAATGCCGCCACGCCGATGAAAGATTGGGCGATCAGCTTCGAGGACTTCAAGAAAGCGCTGGAACCCTACACGCTCGACTTCGTCGCCGAGATCGCCAAGGGCGATCCCGACGAACCGATGGATCAGTTCAAGGCCAAGCTGAAGCTGCTCGCCGACTATTACTGCGACCGCAACCGCAAGGTGGTGTCGTACTGGACCATGGGTTTCAACCAGCATCAGCGCGGTTCGTGGGTGAACGAGCAGGCCTACATGAACCACTTGCTCACCGGTCGCCAGTGCAAGCCGGGCAACGGCGCATTCTCGCTTACCGGCCAGCCGTCGGCCTGCGGTACCGCGCGCGAGGTGGGTACTTTCGCGCATCGCCTGCCGGCCGACATGGTGGTGACGAATCCCAAGCACCGCGCCATCGCCGAGAAAATCTGGAAGCTTCCCGCCGGTACGATCAATCCGCAGGTCGGCAGCCATTTCGTGAAGATCATGCGTGATCTGGAAGACGGGCAGATCCTGTTCTCGTGGACCCAGGTCAACAATCCTTGGCAGAACACCGCCAACGCCAATCACTGGATCAAGGCCGCGCGCGAGATGAACAACTTCATCGTCGTCGCCGATGCCTACCCGAGCGTATCTGCCAAGGTGGCCGACCTGATCCTGCCGGCGGCGATGATCAACGAGAAATGGGGCGCCTACGGCAACGCCGAACGGCGCACTCAGGTCTGGCGGCAGCAGGTGCAGCCGCCCGGACAGGCGCGTCCGGACATCTGGATGATGCTGGAGCTGTCCAAGCGCTTCAAGCTGAAGGACGTGTGGGGCGCGCAGAAGATACCGGGCCTCGAAGGCGGGTTGCCCGACGTGCTGCCTGCCGCCGTGGCGATGGGCTACACGCCGGAATCGACGCTGTACGAGGTGCTCTTCGCGACGCCGGAAAACAAGAAAGTGAAGTGGCCCGATCCCATCGCCAAGGGCCATCCCAATATCACCGCCGAACTGCTCAAGGACGGCTGGTTCCCCGAGAAGGCCATGTTCGAGGAATACCGCCAGTTCGGCAGCGGCCACGGCCATGACCTCGCGCCCTTCGACGTTTATCACCACGACAAGGTGCGCGGCCTGAAATGGCCGGTGGTGCAGAAGGCCGGCAAATGGGTGGAAACACCATGGCGCAACAACGAGGAATACGATCCCTACGTCGAGAAGGGACGGGGGATCGATTTCTACGGTAACAACGGCAATGCGCTGGTGATGGGCGATCTCGACAAGCCGGGCGACCCGGCCAACAAGGTCGACATCTCGCACAAGGCCAAGATCTATTTCCGCCCCTACGCCTCGCCGGTGGAAAAACCCGACGCGAACTACGACCTCTGGCTGTGCACCGGACGCGTGCTGGAACACTGGCATTCCGGCACCATGACGCGCCGCGTGCCCGAACTGCACCGTGCCGTGCCCAACGCGGTGTGCTGGATCAACGAGAAGGATGCGGCGGCCAAGGGGCTCAAGCGCAACGACCTGGTGTGGGTCGAATCGCGCCGCGGCAAGGTCAAGGTGCGGCTGGAAACCGGCGGCCGCAACCGCGTGCCGCGCGGCCTGGTCTACGTGCCGTGGTTCGACGAAAGTGTGCTCATCAACAAGGTCACCCTCGACACCACGTGTCCGCTCTCGAAAGAGACGGATTACAAGAAGTGCGCGGTCAGGATTTACAAAGCGTAAGGCCGCGCACAGGCGGACATCATGGCTGAACGTGCTCCGGGCAACCCGCAGCGCCGCGATTTCCTGGTGAAGCTGGCGCAGGGTGCCGCCTTCGCCGCCACCGGCGGCCTCTTGTGGGAATACATCCTGCGCAACGAGGCACGGGCGTCGCCTTTCGCCCTGCGCCCGCCCGGCGCGCTGGCGGAAGCCGATTTCAACGCCGCGTGCATCAAGTGCGGGCAGTGCGTGAACGTCTGCCCGCCGGACATCCTCCGGCTGCAGCCGGCTGGCGGGAAGCTGCCCATCGGCATGCCCTTCTACGAACCGCGCAGCGGTGCCTGCATCATGTGCCCGGATATCCCCTGCATGAAAGCCTGCCCGACCGGCGCGCTGTCGCCCGAGCTCAAGCGCATCGAGGATGCGCGCATGGGCCTGGCGGTGATCGACATCGAAAACTGCCTGTCGTACCAGGGTCTGCGCTGCGAAATCTGCCACCGTGAATGTCCACTCAAGGGCCGCGCCATCACGCTGGAAACGCATCCGCGGCAAACCTCGAAGCACGCCATGTTCATTCCGCTGGTGCACTCGAACGCCTGCACCGGCTGCGGCATCTGTGAAAAGGCCTGCCCCACTGAAATCGCCGCGATCCGCATCCTGCCACATGCCCTGGTGCAGGGAAAAATCGGCGAACACTACCGTTACGGCTGGAGGGATACAGGCGAGATCACGCAGGACTTCAAGCCTTCCGCCGCGCCAGCGGCGCCCGCGAAGCCTGGCGAAGCCGCGCCGGGCATGGATTACCTGAACGCGGGAGAGCCGTGAGCACGCCGCCCGCCTATCCCCGTTCCGCTGCGCTCGACAGCATCGAAAAGCTGCACGCGCGCACGTTGCCGGCGCGGCTGTGGTCGTGGCGGTATCTGGTGCTGCGCCGTCTGACCCAGTTCGGCGTGCTGCTGCTCTTCTTCGGCACCGCGCACTGGGGCTGGGAAGCGGCGAAGGGCGTGCCGCTCCTCAACGGCAACCTGTCGGCTTCCGAGCTTGCCGGCGTGCTGCCCATGACCGATCCGTTCGCCGCGCTGCAGATCTTCCTCGCCGGCCACGTGTTGCACACCGAATCCCTCCTGGGCGCGGCGATCGTGCTCGGCTTCTATGCGCTCGTCGGCGGCCGCGTGTTCTGCGCCTGGGTCTGCCCGGTCAACGCGGTGACCGATCTGGCCGGATGGTTGCGCCAGCATTTGCCGGTATCGACGCTGTTCTCGCTGCCACGCGGCATCCGCTATTTCGTGCTGGCCGCGGCGCTGATCCTGTCCGTCATCGCCGGGGTGGCGGCGTTCGAGTGGGTGAGTCCCATCGGCATGCTGCAACGTGGCCTCATCTACGGCATGGGCCTGGGTTTCCTGTCGCTGATCGCCATCTTCCTGTTCGACCTCTTGATCCTGAAAAACGGCTGGTGTGGCCATCTGTGCCCGCTTGGCGCGTTCTGGTCGCTGGTCGGAAAGGTCGCGCTGCTGCGGGTGCGTTTCGACAAGACGAGCTGCACGCACTGCGGCGAGTGCGCGCGGGTGTGTCCCGAACCGCAGGTGTTGAACCTGAAAAAACTGGAGCGGACAGGCTGGGTCGTTTCCGGAGAATGCAGCAACTGCGGCCGCTGTACGGCGCTTTGCCCGGAAGACAGCCTGAATTTCGACCTGCGCCCCCTGATTCGCGCGCGCCACGCGGCAACCCTGGCCAAGGCGGCCAATCCACACTGAGGAGAACGAAATGAAAACACCGATGACGATGGCAGTCCTGCTGGCGTGTTCGCTGGTCGCGAACCTTGCCGCGGCGGCGAATGCCGGTCTGACCGAGGATCAGATGGGGCTGTCGAAGGCCGACGTTGCCGCCGACAGCGAACCCGCGCCGTTCGAATACCGGCAGGCCGACCCCTACAGCGGTGGCGTGCTGCCGCGCGCCTATCTGGGCGCGCCGCCGCAGGTGCCGCACAGCCTCGACGGGCTCACGCCGATCACGCGCGACTCCAACGCCTGCCTGTCCTGCCACCAGCAGCCCGACAAGGTCGGCAAGAAAAAGGTGAAAGGCGAGCCTACCCCGCTACCCAAGTCCCATTACACCGATGTGCGGCGCAACGCGCTTTACATGGGGCGTTACAACTGCACGCAGTGCCACACGCCGCAGGCCGATGTGAAGAACCTGGTCGGCAATACCTTCAAGGGCAAGTAGCGCCGGGGGCCGGCGTGAGACGGACGTGATGGCCGGTCTGGCAGACCGCGCAGCGGACAGACGCCGTCGAGAAGTTATTCTTGAAGCCGCTCAGGCCGGCACGAGCGTCAGCCGCAGGTCGCCGCCGACCTGGCGCACGTCGGCGAAGCGGAAGCGCGCAGCATCCGCCAGGGCGGCCAGCGGCGCGGTGGCGAACAGCCCGCGCGCGGCGTCGCCCACCGCCACCGGCGCGACGTAGGCGACCCATTCGTCGACGAGCCCCGCTTCGAGCAGCGCGCCGTTCAGGGCCGCGCCGGCTTCGACGTGCAGTTCGTTGACGCCCCGTTGCGCCAGCAAGGCGAGGAGCGCGGCGAGATCGACGCGGCCGCCGGAACCGGGCAGTTCGACCACCTCCGCACCGGCCGCTTCGAGCGCCGCGCGCGCGCCGGACTCGGCGTGGTGGCAGGCGACGAGTGCGGGCAGGATCGCTGCGTTCGCCGGCGTGCACAAGCGGGAGTCGACGACGACGCGAAGCGGCTGGCGGCCGATGTCGAGATCGCGCACGTTCATGCGTGGATTGTCGGCACGCACCGTGCCACTGCCGGTGAGGATCGCGCAGGCCCGCGCCCGCAACCGCTGCACGTCGGCGCGCGCGGCCTCGCCGGTGATCCATTGCGATTGTCCATTCGCCAGCGCGATCTTGCCGTCGAGCGTGGCGGCCGTCTTCAGGCGCACCCACGGCCGGCCGCGCGTCATGCGCGACACGAAGCCGGGGTTGAGCGCGCGCGCTTCCGCCTCCATCAGTCCGACTTCTGCGGTGATGCCGGCGAGCGTGAGCATGTCGATGCCGCCGCCGGCGACGAGCGGGTTGGGGTCCTTCATCGCCGCGACCACGCGGGCGACACCCGCGTTCACCAACGCTTCGGCGCACGGCGGCGTGCGGCCGTGGTGCGAACAGGGCTCGAGCGTCACATAGGCCGTCGCGCCGCGCGCCGCCGCGCCGGCGGCGTTCAGCGCGTGAATCTCGGCGTGCGGCGTGCCGGCGCGTGCGTGCCAGCCCTCGCCGACGACCGTGTCACCCCTGACGATGACGCAGCCGACACGCGGGTTGGGGGTGGTGGTGAAAAGGCCGCGCGCCGCGAGTTGCAGCGCGCGCGCCATGTGCCGGGAATCGGCGGCGGAAAATCTCATCTCCGAGCAGACTGTGTTGTGCGACCGCATGAACAGTAGCACGGCTCGCCGTGCGGCGTGCAATTCTGCGGCAACGCGCAGACGGAAATGACGGCGCCCCCGTGTGGGGGCGCCGTCGGACGGGATCCCGGTTGCAGCGGGTCAGAGGTGCTCGATCACTTCGCGGCCGTTCAGCGGCTGCACCGGACGGGCGTTGCGTGCGTACAGCTTGTGCAGCAGCGCGAGCTGCGCGCGCGAGGCCTCGACCGGCGTCTTGAGCACGTACCATGCCACGCCCTCGCTGCACGGCGGGGTCGTGAGCGAACCCCGGAAATGGTAGTAGCCGCGCGCCGCAGGCAGCAGGTCGGCTGGATTGAACATGACGCCGGCAACGCTGTGCTCGGGGCCTGCGCCGACCGGCATGTTGGCGAATAGCGTCTTCAGCGCGCCGTTCTCATGCCCGGCCTTGAACAGCACGGCAACCACGGCGAGCTTGCCGGCCTCGTCCTTGTGCACCAGGTGCGCCACCAGGTCGTAGGCACGCCCCCGGATGCGTTCCTCGCTCGGTGTATGGAAATGGAGTTGCACGATTTCGTAGACATGGCCGTCGATCGTCAGCGTGCCGGCGCCCGTCTCATTGACCTGCACGGTGTGGCCGTTGTTGATGATGGCCAGCGGTCTCGGCTGGTAGGCGAACGCGAGGTCAGGCGCGTCGGCCTTGATCCGGGTATTGCGGATGTCGATCGGCGATTGGGCATGGCCGAGCCGGCATTCGGCAAAGTTCTTGTCCAGATCGGCCCAGTGGGCGGGACCATGCGCGCCTTCGTAGGTCCAGTGCGGGCCCTCCGCGAACGCAACGAGGCTCAGGCAGGACAGGGTAATGACGGACAGTTGGCGCAGCATCGGTTTCTCTCCTGGATAACGTGGACAACGGGTAGCGCGAGTATGCGGGACTGAACCTTACGCGAAACTTACGCGACGGTGCTACTTGAACATGTCGTCGACGCCCTGCGGCGGCACGCGTTCCAGGTCCTGCAGCACGTCGCGGAAATCGTCCGGGTCCTGGAAGCTCTTGTAGACCGAGGCGAAGCGGATATAGGCGACCTTGTCGAGCTTCTTCAGCTCGTGCATCACGAGTTCGCCGATCTCGCGTGCCGGGACTTCGCGCGCGCCACGCGTCAGCAGCAGCTGGCGGATGCGCTCGACCGCGGCGTCGACCAGCTCGGTCGGCACCGGTCGCTTGTGAAGTGCGCGACGGAAGCCTTCCCGGAGCTTGGCCTCCGAGAAATCCTCGCGCGTGCCGTTGGCCTTGACGATCTGCGGCGGCCGCAGTTCGGCGGTCTCCCAGGTGGTGAAGCGCTTGTCGCACGTCGTGCAGCGACGCCGGCGGCGGATCGCGTCCCCCGCCTCGTTGACGCGGGAGTCGATGACCTGGGTGTCAAGAGAGCCGCAGAAGGGGCATTTCATGGTCAGAGGACGGAAGACAGAGGACAGATGACTGAAAGTAAAGCGGGGGCCATTGTCTGTCCTCCGTCTTCCGCCCTCTGATCAACCATAAACCGGAAACTTCGCCGTGAGCCTGGCCACTTCGCCCTTCACCCGCTCGATCACCGCCTCGTCGGCCGGCGCGTCGAGCACGTCGGCGATGAGGTGCGCGAGCTGTTCGGCTTCGAGTTCCTTGAAGCCGCGGGTGGTCATCGCCGGGGTGCCGATGCGGATGCCGCTGGTGACGAAGGGTTTCTGCGGGTCGTTGGGGATGGCGTTCTTGTTGACCGTGATGTGGGCGCGGCCCAAGAGCGCCTCGGCCTCCTTGCCGGTGAGGTTCTTGGCGCGCAGGTCGACCAGGAACACATGGCTCTCGGTGCGGCCGGAAATGATCCTGAGGCCGCGTTCGACGAGCACCTTGCACATCACCAGCGCGTTGGCGAGCACCTGCTCCTGGTAGTGCCTGAATTCCGGGGTCGACGCCTCCTTGAACGCCGTCGCCTTGCCGGCGATGACGTGCATCAGCGGGCCGCCCTGGAGCCCCGGAAAGATCGCCGAGTTGATCGCCTTCTCGTGCTCGGCGCGCATCAAAATGATGCCGCCGCGCGGCCCGCGCAGCGTCTTGTGCGTGGTCGAGGTGACGACGTCGGCGTGCGGCACCGGGTTGGGGTAGACGCCGGCGGCGATCAGCCCCGCGTAGTGCGCCATGTCCACCATGAAAATGGCGCCGATTTCCTTGGCGATCCGGGCGAAGCGCTCGAAGTCGATGCGCAGTGCGTAGGCCGAAGCGCCGGCGATGATGAGTTTCGGCTTGTGCTCGCGCGCAAGCAGCTCCATTTTGTCGTAATCGATTTCTTCTTTTTCGTTGAGGCCGTAGGCCACCACGTTGAACCACTTGCCGCTCATGTTGAGCGCCATGCCGTGGGTGAGGTGGCCGCCTTCGGCGAGGCTCATGCCCATGATGGTGTCGCCGGGCTTCAGGAAGGCCATGAACACCGCCTGGTTGGCCTGCGAGCCGGAGTTGGGCTGCACGTTGGCGGCCTCGGCGCCGAACAGCGCCTTCACGCGGTCGATCGCCAGCTGCTCGACGATGTCGACGTACTCGCAGCCGCCGTAATATCTCTTGCCCGGATACCCCTCGGCGTACTTGTTGGTGAGCTGCGAGCCCTGTGCCTGCATCACCGCCGGGCTGGTGTAGTTTTCCGACGCGATCAGCTCGATGTGGTCCTGCTGACGGCGTTCTTCCTGGACGATGGCGGCCCACAGGTCGGGATCGGTCTTGTCGAGGGTGTTTTGGCGGTTGAACATGATGATCGGGCAGGGCTGGAAAAGCCGGATTTTAACACGCGGCACATGCGGCGGCCGGCCCGTATAATCGGCCAAAACCGGAGCCAGGCCATGCAAAGACGAGATTTTCTCAGCGGTGCCGCCGCCACCCTGCTGCCGCTGGGCGCAGCGCAGGCTGCCCCCGACGCATTGAAGCCGCTGCCCGCCGTGCGCTGGCGGCTGGCGTCGAGCTTTCCCAAGAGCCTCGACACCATCTATGGCGCTGGCGAGACGCTGGCCAAGCGCGTCGCCGCGCTGACCGGCGGCCGTTTCCAGATCCGCGTCTTCGCCGGCGGCGAACTCGTCCCCGGCCTGCAGGTGCTCGACGCGGTCGGCAACGGCACCGCCGAATGCGGCCACTCCGCCGGCTATTACTACGTCGGCAAGAACCTCGGGCTCGCCTTCGACACCGCCGTGCCCTTCGGCTTGACGGCGCGCCAGCAGAACGCCTGGATGTACGCCGGCGGCGGCATCGAGTTGCTGCGCACCCTTTACGCCAAGTACAACGTGCTGCAGTTTCCCGGCGGCAACACCGGCGCGCAGATGGGCGGCTGGTTCAGGAAGCCGATCAAGTCGCTCGCCGACCTCAAGGGCCTGAAGATGCGCATTCCCGGCATCGGCGGCAAGATCATGGCCAAGCTCGGCGCCGTGCCGCAGACGCTGCCCGGCAGCGACATCTACCCCGCGCTCGAACGCGGCGCGCTCGACGCCGCCGAGTGGGTCGGCCCCTACGACGACGAGAAGCTGGGCTTCCACAAGATCGCCAAGCACTACTACTATCCCGGCTGGTGGGAAGGCGGGCCGCAGCTTTCCTTCTACGTCAACCAGACCGTGTGGCAGGCGCTGCCCGAGGCCTATCGCCAGGCGTTCGAAGTCGCCACCGTCGAGGCGAATCAATCCATGCTCGCGCAATACGATGCCAAGAATCCGCCCGCGCTCCTGCGCCTGGTCGGCCAGGGCGTGCAGTTGCATCCCTTCCCCAAGGACGTCATGCTCGCCGCGCGCCGCGCGGCCTTCGAACTGTACGAAGCCGAAGCCCGAACCAACGCCGACTTCGCCGCCATCTACCGGCCGTGGAAGGCCTTCCGCGACACCGCGTTCCAGTGGTTCAAGGTCAACGAGGCGGCGTATGCCAATTTCAACTACTACGTGAAATGATCGAGGGCCTGTCGCCGCACCCACGCATTCGCGTCATTGCGGGGCGTAGCCGAAGCAATGACGGTATCCATGCGTTGCGTGTTCAGGCACCCTTGATTACGAAAGGCTGACCACCATGAACCGACTCGACCAGCTCATCACCACCTTCGACCTCGGCCTGCGCACCGTCTTCGCCAGCCCGCACGCCGGCCGGCCTTACCCCGCCAGCGGCCCCGAGGCTGAACTTTCCGCGGCGGAAAAAGCCCGTGCCGCCGCGCTCATGCGCGTCAACCACGTCGGCGAGGTCTGCGCGCAGGCGCTCTACGCCGGCCAGGCGCTCACCGCGAAAAACGACAAAGTGCGTGCCGAACTCGAACACGCCGCGCGCGAGGAAACCGACCACCTCGCCTGGTGCGAGCAGCGCATCGACGAGCTCGGCGGCCGCAAGAGCCTGCTGAACCCCCTGTGGTTCGGTGGTGCATTTGGGATAGGCGTCGTCGCGGGCCTGCTCGGCGACAAGTGGAACCTCGGCTTCCTTGCCGAAACCGAGCGTCAGGTCGAAGCCCATCTCGACGGCCACCTGCAGAAACTCCCCGAAGCCGACGCCAGGAGCCGTGCCGTCGTCGAACAGATGAAAGTCGACGAAGCCCGGCACGCCCAGACCGCGATCGACCATGGCGGCGCGCCGCTGCCGCTACCGGTGAAAATGGCGATGCGCTTCGCCGCGGACGTGATGCGGCAGACGGCGAGCCGGATTTAGGCCGCAGCCTGGACTGTATGGGATGCCCGGCGCCCGTGCCGGTGCAAGGTATCCGCGCCCACTAGACGCAACCGTTTGCAGAACGAATATGCCGGGCTCCACCTTGATCGCGGCTTGTCGTGTGAGGCGTCGGTGATCGACGGTTGCCTGGCGACTGCGCTGCCACTGGAAATGTCGCTGATTCGGGCCCGAGCCGCATTGATGGCGGATCGGAGGCAAGAAAACCCCATGTTGTTTCCTGTTGGCTGTCGGGATTTCTTACAGAGACGCCTGAATTTATTCAGGACTTTTAATTCTTGTTAAGATAAATATTCAATAACGTCGTGAAAACTTGACAGAAATAAATTTTCCCATCTGTCCTGGCATATCCAATGCTTGGAAATCGCCAAGACATATGGCGCGCCAGTTGGCTGGATACAGGAAGTCGCGCCAGGTTCTTTTTAACGAACTGTTAAGGAGGCACGAAATGAAAAAGTCAGCTCTGGCACTGGCGCTCGCATTCGGGGGCATAGGCGCGGCTTCGGCCCATACGACTTCATTGGGCTACGTGCCCGGCACCAACCCGGGGGAAGTGACCTTCTGGGCGGGGCATTACAATCATAGTGGCGTACCTGGCCCCGAGGGACAGGCGACGCTTGTGGGCGTGAGCCTCACCTATTCGCAAACCCAGCCTTTCGTAGGTCCGGTCGTGACGTCGAAACCCGCCGGTTTGATCGATGGCGTCAATAATTTCTTCTGGGGGCCCAGCCCGTACCCGTTCCCGTTGTCGACCGACCCCAACCTCTTCGGCGGCGTGGTGCACTGGGAAAGCACCACCTTTACCGGGCTTGCTGCTGGCATTTATGAGTTGACGATCGCCGATGATGCGCGAACCACGGCAGAATGGGCCAACCTCACCCAGGTCGGTGGTCAACCTGGCTCGGTTCGCATTAATCTCACCGCAGGAGATATCGGAGGCGGAAACAATGTTCCGGAACCCGCCTCGCTGGCCTTGCTGGGTATCGGTCTGGCTGGCTTGAGCGCGCTGCGCTGCCGCAAGACAGCCTGATTTCTTCAGCGGCCAACAAAAAAGCCGGCGCCACGCGTCGGCTTTTTGTTGGCCGCCTCCCGCCGCCTGAAAGCGAAAGCGGGCGTATAGTTGTAGAAGCTCGCCCCCCTACGGTCGCATACCGGTTGCGCAGTCTGATCCGGCGATAACGGCGCGGTTCCCCTCGCCCGATTCTTGCCGGATTGGCAAGGCCGGGTTTGCGGGGGTGTGGCGCGCCGTGAACGTGTATTCACCCGTATGGTCACCGCGAGTTTCAGCTTTCACGATGAACTGAACGACTTTCTCGCGCCGAAGCGGCGCCGGCAGGAATTCAGCGTGCCGTGCGCGCGCCGGGCGACGACCAAGCACATGATCGAGGCGCTGGGGGTGCCGCACACCGAGGTGGCACGCATCCTCGTCAATGGCGAGCCGGTGGGTTTCGACCGCATCCTCGAGGAGGGCGACCGGGTGGCGGTGTATCCGCGCATCGGGGCGATGGACGTGACGCCGCAGTTGCGGATGCATGAGCCTCCCCTGCCCGGGACGCGCTTCGTCGCCGACGCGCATCTCGGGGGGGTGGCGCACCTCCTGCGCATGCTGGGGTTCGATACGCTGTACGACAACCATTTCCACGACGACGACATCATCGCCATCTGTGAACGTGACGGCCGCATCGTGCTGACGCGCGACCGCGAACTGCTGAAGCGGCGCGCGGTGACGCACGGGTGTTACGTGCATGCGTTGAAATCGGAAGACCAGCTGCGCGAGGTCGTGATGCGCTTCGATCTCGCGCGGCGTGCCAAGCCCTTCACGCGCTGCCTGCACTGCAACGTGCCGCTGCGGCCGGTGGACAAGGCGAGCGTGCTCGACCGCCTGCCGCCGAAGGTGCGCGAGTTGTACGCGCGCTTTTCCACTTGTGACCGGTGCGGACGCGTGTACTGGGAGGGGTCGCACTTCCGCAACATGCAGCGCCTGCTCGACAGCGTGATGAACCACCCGGGAACCTGAGCGGGTTTGCGCGCTCTGCTTCCATCATCGCCTGGAGACGCCATGGTCCGCATTCCCCTGCTTGTTACTGCCGCAGCACTGCTGCTGAGCGCGTGCGAGGCGTCGCTGCTCGACGCCTCGCCGCCCGACCGCTACGCCGACCCCGCGCAGATCGCGCGCGGCAAGGCGGTGTACGAGCAGCATTGCATGGCGTGCCACGGCGTCGACGGCAAGGGCCCGCCCGGTGACTGGCGCATCCGCGACGCCGACGGGCGTTTCCCGCCGCCGCCGCTCGACTCCAGCGCGCACGCCTGGCACCACCCGACCGCCGACCTGCTGGAAATAATCCGCGAGGGCAGCCCCGGCGGGCAGGGAAACATGCCGGCGTGGCAAGGCAGGCTGAGCGAGCAGCAGATGCAGGATACGGTTGCCTACATCAAGTCGCTATGGTCGGACGAGGTGTACCAGCTGTGGTGGAAGATGGAGAAGCAGTCGCTGGAACCCTGACCGCCGCAAGGATTCTGCCACGCACGAGCGGGTAAAATGCCGCATTCAAACTTTTCATCAGGAGCATGACCATGAGCGACTATGGATTCGAAACCAAAGTCAGCGGCCCCTTCGACGCGGCCATCGAGAAAGTCACTGCAGCGCTGAAGGCCGAAGGCTTCGGCGTGCTCACCGACATCGACGTGAAGAGCACGATGAAGGCCAAGCTTGACGTCGACATGCGCCCCTACCGCATCCTCGGCGCGTGCAATCCGCCGCTCGCCCACCAGGCGATCGGCGCCGAGCCCGACGTCGGCATGCTGCTGCCGTGCAACGTGGTGGTGCGCGAGGAAGCCGACGGCAAGATCACCGTGTCCTTCCTCGACCCCGGCATCATGGTGAAGCTGGTGTCCAACCCCGCGGTGCACGGGGTGGCGAACGAAGCGCGCGCGCGCCTGATGCGGGTGAAGGACAGCCTGGCTGCCTGAGCCGGACGCGGCCGGGCGACGCCCGCGCCGCGGGTTTCGTCCGGGGCGTGCCTCATGCCTGGGCTGTCGTGGCCGCCAGCGGACGCGCGTATGTGTGCCGGAGCGTCCGGGCCGCCGCCACCATGTTCGCCAGCGCGGCTTCGGTCTCCGCCCAGCCGCGCGTTTTCAGGCCGCAGTCGGGGTTGACCCACAGGTTGTCGGGCGGAATGACCTGCGCGGCCTTTTCCAGCAGTCGCGTCATGTCCGCCGCGGTCGGTACGCGCGGGCTGTGGATGTCGTAGACGCCCGGACCGATTTCATTCGGGTAGTTGAAGTCGCCGAAGCCGCGCAACAGTTCCATGTCGGAGCGGCTGGTCTCGATCGTGATGACGTCGGCGTCCATGGCCGCGATCGCGGGCAGGATGTCGTTGAATTCCGAATAGCACATGTGGGTGTGGATCTGGGTGGTGTCGGCCACGCCGGACGCGCTGATACGGAACGCCCGGCTCGCCCAGTCCAGATACGCCGGCCAGTCCGCCTTGCGGAGCGGCAGCCCTTCGCGGTAGGCGGGTTCGTCGATCTGGATGATGCCGATGCCGGCCGCTTCGAGATCGTTCACTTCGTCGCGGATCGCCAGCGCGATCTGCAGCGCCGTCGTCGAGCGCGGCTGGTCGTCGCGCACGAAGGACCATTGCAGCATCGTCACCGGGCCGGTCAGCATGCCCTTCATCGGCTTGTCGGTCAGCGACTGCGCGTAGCGTGTCCACTCCACCGTCATCGGGCGTGGACGCGACACGTCGCCGTAGATCACCGGCGGCTTCACGCAGCGGCTGCCGTAGGACTGCACCCAGCCGTTCTGCGTGAACGCGTACCCCGCGAGTTGTTCGCCGAAGTATTCGACCATGTCGTTGCGCTCGGCCTCGCCGTGCACCAGGACGTCGAGTCCCAGGGCCTCCTGTTTCTCGACGGCGCGCCGGATTTCGCGTTGCATCGTCGCGGTGTACTCGGCTTCGCTCAGCTCGCCTTTCCTGAAGCGCGCGCGGGCGCTGCGGATCTCGGCCGTCTGCGGGAACGAGCCGATGGTCGTGGTCGGGAACGGCGGCAGCTTCAGGCGTACGCGCTGCGCCGCCTGGCGAGCCGCGAACGGCTGGTTGCGCGTGTCGTGCGTGGCGGTGAGCGCGGCCAGCCGCTCGCCGACCGCCGCGTCGTGCACGCGGGTCGAGGCGCGACGTGACGCCAGCGCTTGCTGGTTGTCGGCCAGCGCCGCGGCCACCGCCGCGCGGCCGGCATTGAACGCGGTCTTGAGCACGGCGAGCGCGGTGATTTTCTCGTCGGCGAACGCGAGCCAGCGCCTGAGCTCGGGATCGAGCCGGGTTTCGCCGGTCAGGCTCACCGGCACGTGCAGCAGCGAACACGAGGACGCGACCCACAGCCGGTCGCCGAGGCGTCGATGCACTTCCTCGAAACGATCGAGCACGGCGGCCAGATCGGTGGCCCAGACATTGCGCCCGTCGATCACCCCCGCCGACAGCACCTTGCTGACGGGCAGCCAGTCGATCACCTGCGCCAGTTCGTCGCCGCCGCGCACGCAGTCGACATGCACGCCGGCCACGGGCAGCTTCATCGCCACCTGCAGGTTCTCGCGCAGCGGGCCGAAATAGCTGGCGAGCAGCAGCTTCACGCCGGCGGCATTCAGTTGATGATAGGCGCGCTCGAACGCGGTGCGCCAGTCGGCGTCCAGGTCCAGCGCCAGGATCGGTTCGTCGATCTGCACCCATTCCACACCTTGCGCTTTCAGCCGCGCCAGGATCGCGCCGTAGACCGGCAACAGACGGTCGAGCAGGTCGAGGCGGGAAAAGCCCGCGGTTTTTTCCTTGGCCAGGTACAGGAAGGTGAGCGGGCCGATCAGCACGGGCTTGGGATTGAAACCCGCCGTCCGCGCCTCGGCCACTTCGTCGAACAGCCAGGCCGTGCCCGGCGAAAACTGCGTATCGGGTTTTAGTTCGGGGACGAGATAGTGATAGTTGGTGTCGAACCACTTGGTCATTTCCATCGCAGGGGAGGCGGCATTGCCGCGCGCCAGCTGGAAATACTCGGCCAGGCCGAGCGTGCTCCCGAAGCCGAAGCGCGCCGGGGCGCAGCCCAGGAGCGCGACGTGGTTGAGCATCTGGTCGTAGAACGCGAAATCGCCCACGGTGACGAAATCGAGCCCGGCCGCGTGCTGCCGCTGCCAGTTGGCCTGGCGAATGCCGCTCGCTACCGATTGCAGCGCCGCCTCGTCGATGTCGCCGCGCCAGTAGGCCTCCAGTGCGGATTTCAGCTCCCGCTGCGGTCCGATGCGAGGTACGCCCAATACGTGTGCCCGTGCCATGTGTGTGCTCCCAGTGAATGATGGACGCCATGATGCCGCTGCCATTATCATGAGACAAACGAATATTTCTCATAAATTCCATGAACGATTCTCATATCGAGCTGCGTCATCTGCGCCTGTTGCAGGCGGTGGCCGAAGCGGGCGGCCTGACCGCCGCCGCCGAGCGCCTGCATCTCACGCAATCGGCGGTGTCGCATCAGCTGAAGGCGCTGGAAGAGGCGCTGGGCCTGCCGCTGGTCGAGCGCGCCGCGCGACCGCTGGGCCTGACGGCCGCCGGCCGCCGCCTGCTGGCGCTGGCGCACGCGACCCTGCCGCAGGTGCATGCGGCGCTGCGCGATCTGGCCAAGCTGAAGGACGGCGACGCGGGGGAGCTGCGCATCGCGGTGGAGTGCCACACCTGCTACGACTGGCTGATGCCGGCGATGGACAGCTACCGCGACGTGTGGCCCGGCGTGGAGCTCGATTTGCTGGGGGGATTCCAGGACGATCCGGTCGGGTTGCTGCTGGACCAGCAGGCCGACCTGGTCATCACCTCGGAAAGTGCGCCGCGCGCCGGCGTGGTCATGCTGCCCTTGTTCGGCTTCGAGATGCTGGCGCTGCTGCCGCCGGGCCACCCGCTCGCCGCGAAGAAGTGGCTCGCGCCGGCCGACTTTGCCGACCACACGCTGATCACCTATCCGGTGCCGGAGGACCGCCTGGATCTGGTGCGTCGCGTCCTGGCGCCCGCCGGGGTGCGGCCGCCGCGTCGCGAGGCGCAACTGACGGTCGCGATTCTGCAGCTCGTCGCCAGCCGGCGTGGACTCGCCGCGTTGCCCGCGTGGGCGGTCGCGCCCTATCTCGAGCGCGGCTACATCGTCGCGCGCCCCATCGGCAGGCACGGCCTGTGGGCCGAGCTTTACGCGGCGGTGCGCGCGGCCGACGCGGCGCGCGCCTTTGTCGTCGACTTCATCGACACCGTCAAACGCGAGAGCTTTGCCCGCCTGCCCGGCATACGCGCCGAGTGAATCCGGGCAGGGCCCGGCGCGCGCGCCGTCCGCGCCGGCCGCGGCCCGTGGCGGCGCTTACGACGCCCGTTCCCCGGACGTTTCCTGGATCAGCACCCACGGCGCCACGACCACCGCCCAGAACCTCGGCTGGCGGGCATGCCAGTCCTCGGCGTCGCTCGCGCCGGCGCGGGCGATGCGGCCGTCGGCGAGCCAGGCTTGCACGCGCGCGGTGTTGTCCTCGGCGATCTCGAGCGCGGCGTCGACCAGGTCCATGCCGGCGGCGACCTTGATCACCACGCCGCGCGCGAAGTGGCGTTCGAGCTCGGGCCAGGCGAGCCGGGCGGTTTCGAGATTGAGCTTGGCGCGGAGGAGGTCGCGGGGGGTCATGTCGAAAGCAGCTTACGTGATACGGGTGGCCGGGGAAAAGCTCAGCGGACCTTGCCGCCGCCGCGGCGCTGGCTCAAGGGGTGCCTGGGCACCTGGGGCGGGCGGCCGCGCTCGGCCGGCGCGGGCTTGCCCGCATGCGGTTTGGCGGCGGCGGGCTTGCCTGGCGTCGGTTTGCCCCGGCCGGCCGGGGCGCGCGGCGAGCGCGTCCCTTCCGGCTGCCTGCCGGTGCCGGCGGGCTGGTAGGCGGGGACCAGGTGTTTCTTGCCGTTGCCGATGAGGTCTTCGCGGCCCATGGCCTTGAGTGCTTCGCGCAGGAGCGGCCAGTTGTCCGGGTCGTGGTAGCGCAAAAATGCTTTATGCAGGCGCCGCACGCGGCCCTGCTTCACCACGGGCACGGCTTCGGCCTTGCCGCCGAGCACCTTCTTCAGCGGGTTCTTTTCGGTGTGGTACATCGCGGTCGCGAGCGCCATCGGCGTCGGCAGGAAAGTCTGCACCTGGTCGAGGCGGAAGTCGTGCGCCTTCAGCCACAGCGCGAGGTTCAGCATGTCCTCGTCGGTGGTGCCGGGATGCGCGGCGATGAAGTAGGGGATGAGGTACTGCTTCTTGCCGGCCGCCTTGGAGGCCGCCTCGAACATTTCCTTGAAGCGGTCGTAGGCGCCCATGCCTGGCTTCATCATCTTGGAAAGCGGCCCGGCTTCGGTGTGCTCGGGCGCGATCTTGAGGTAGCCGCCGACGTGGTGCTGCACCAGTTCCTTGACGTATTCGGGCGAGCGCACCGCGAGGTCGTAGCGAAGGCCCGAGCTGATGAGGATCTTCTTCACGCCGGGCAATGCACGCGCGCGCCGGTACATGTTGATCAGCGGGGCGTGGTCGGTGCCGAGGTTCTCGCAGATGTCGGGGAACACGCACGAGAGCTTGCGGCAGGCGCGCTCGATCGCTTTCGACTTGCACGCCATGCGGTACATGTTCGCGGTGGGCCCGCCGAGGTCGGAGATGACGCCGGTGAAGCCGGGCGTCTTGTCGCGGATCGCCTCGATCTCGCGGATGACCGAATCCTCGCTGCGGCTCTGGATGATGCGGCCCTCGTGCTCGGTGATCGAGCAGAAGGTGCAGCCGCCGAAGCAGCCGCGCATGATGTTGACCGAGAAGCGGATCATCTCCCACGCGGGAATCCTGGCGTCGCCGTAGGCGGGGTGCGGCGCGCGCGCGTACGGCAGGTCGTACACCGCGTCCATCTCCGGCGTGGAAAGCGGGATCGGCGGCGGGTTGAGCCAGACGTCGCGCTCGCCGTGCGCCTGCCTGAGCGCGCGCGCGTTGCCGGGGTTGGATTCGAGGTGGAACACGCGCGAGGCGTGCGCGTACAGCACCGGGTTGTGCTTGACCTGGTCGTAGTCGGGCAGGCGGATCACGGTGTGCTCGCGAATGGCCTGCCGCATCGCCAGCCGTTCGGCTTTCGGGATCAGCCGCACCGGGGCGGTGCCTTCGGGCGTCTGCGCCGTGGGGGCGGCGGGCGTCATCGCGTAGGGGTCGACGTGGGCGTCGATCGCGCCGGGGATGTCGAGTTCGGTCGAGGCGACCTCGATCCAGTTTTCTGCTGGTTTCCAGTCGCGCGGCACGACGAAGCCGGTGCCGCGCACGTCGCGGATGTCGGTGATTTTTTCGCCCTTTGCCAGGCGGTGGGTGACGTCAATGAGCGCGCGTTCGGCGTTGCCGAAGATCAGGAGATCCGCCTTCGAATCCATCAGCACCGAGCGGCGCACGGTGTCGCTCCAGTAGTCGTAGTGCGCGATGCGGCGCAAGGATGCTTCGATCGAGCCGATGATGACCGGCGTGCCGGGGAAGGCCTCGCGGCAGCGCTGCGCGTATACGGTGACGGCGCGGTCGGGACGCTTGTTCGGTTCCGCGTTGGGCGTGTAGGCGTCGTCGGAGCGGATTTTCCGGTCCGACGTGTAGCGGTTGACCATGGAATCCATGTTGCCCGCGGTGACGCCGAAGTAGAGCGTCGGGCGGCCGAGCGCGCGGAAAGGGTCGGCCGAGTGCCAGTCGGGCTGGCTGATGATGCCCACGCGAAAGCCCTGCGCCTCCAGCAGGCGCCCGACCAGCGCCATGCCGAAGCTGGGATGGTCGATATAGGCGTCGCCGGTGACGAGGATGACGTCGCACGCGTCCCAGCCGAGCGCGGCCATCTCAAAGCGCGACATCGGCAGGAAGGGGGCGGTGCCGAAGCGAGCCGCCCAGTGCTTGCGGTGGGAGAACAGGGCGTGGGTCATGGCGGTGTCCGCAGACGCTGCGGACGAGGGACTCAGTTGATCGCCAGCAGTTCGACTTCGAACACCAGCGTGGCGTTCGGCGGAATCACGCCGCCCGCGCCGCGCGCGCCATAGGCGAGCTCCGGCGGAATGGTCAGCTTGCGGCGGCCGCCGACCTGCATGCCGGCCACGCCTTGGTCCCAGCCGGGAATGACGTGGCCGGCGCCGAGGCGGAATTCGAAGGGATCGTTGCGGTCGACGCTGGAATCGAATTTCCTGCCGTCGGTGAGCCAGCCGGTGTAGTGCACCGACACGGATTGGCCGGCGCGCGCGGTGTCGCCGCTGCCGACGACGAGGTCTTCGATGATGAGTTCGCTCATGAGGCGGTCCTTGCGAGGGGGAAGGGGCGCGCGCGGCAGTGCCGGCGCGAGGGCCGCCATTTTCTCACGTTTTGAGAGGCAAGGTCAGCGCCACTCGGGCGGCAGGAAATTCGCGTCCGGGTCGACCTCGATGGGAATGTCGGTGACGCTGCTCGCCTCCGGCGGCGCATCGCGCAGCACGACGTCGGGGAAGGCGAGCACGACCGCGACCATCACGAGCTGGATGACGAGGAAGGGGAGTGCGCCCCAGTAGATGTCCATGGTGCGGATCGATTTTGGCGCGACGCTCTTCAGGTAGAACAGCGCGAAGCCGAAGGGCGGGTGCATGAAGGCGGTCTGCATGTTGACCGCGAGCATCACGCCGAACCAGATCGGGTCGATGCCGAGCTTGTATGCGACGGGCGCGAGCAAGGGCACGACGATGAAGGCGATCTCGAAGAAGTCGAGGAAGAAGGCCAGCGTGAACACCAGCAGGTTCACGACGATGAGGAAGCCGATGACGCCGCCGGGCAAGTGGTCGAACAGGTGCCCGACCCACACGTCGCCGTCGAGCCCGCGGAACACCAGGGTGAAGACCGTCGAGCCGATGAGGATGAAAATGACGAAGGTGGTGAGGCGGGTCGTGCTGTCCATCGCCTGCGTGAGCTGCAGGCGCGACAGCCGCCCGCGCGTCCACGCCAGCAGCAGCGCGCCCGCCGCGCCCATCGCGCCGCCCTCGGTCGGGGTGGCCACCCCCAGGAAGATGGTGCCGAGCACGAGGAAGATCAGCACCAGCGGCGGCACCAGCGTGATCAGCACGCGGGCGAGCAGGGCCGTGCCGCTGAGCGTGCGCGCGGATGCCGGCATCGCCGGCGCCAGCTGCGGCCGGACGAGGGTCACCAGGAAGACGAACGCGAGATACAGGCCGATGAGGCCTGCGCCGGGCAAGAGCGCGCCCTTGTACATGTCGCCGACCGAGGCGCCGAGCTGGTCGGCGAGCACGATCAGCACCAGCGAGGGCGGCACGATCTGCGCCAGCGTGCCGGAAGCGGCGATGACGCCGGAGGCGAGCCGCTTGTCGTAGCCGTGGCGCAGCATCACCGGCAGCGAAATCAGGCCCATCGCGATGACCGTCGCGGCGACGACGCCGGTGGTCGCGGCGAGCAGGCCGCCGACCAGGATGACCGCGTAGGCGAGCCCGCCTTTCATCGCGCCGAACAACTGGCCGATGGTGTCGAGCAGGTCCTCGGCCATGCCCGAGCGCTCGAGGATGAGGCCCATGAAGGCGAAGAAGGGAATCGCCAGCAGCGTGGGATTGGCCGCGATGCCGTAGACGCGCTCGGGCAGCGCGGAGAGCAGCGATACGTCGAACAGGCCCAGGGTGATGCCGATACCCGCGAACAGGAGGCCGTTGGCGGCGAGCGCGAACGCGACCGGGTAGCCCAGCAGCAGGAAGGCCACCAGGTCCGCGAACATCAGCGGCGCGAGGAAACCGGCGTCCATCAGACCTCTTCCTCCGGCTTTTCCTGCGGCAGCACGAGGTGGCCGCTGATGACGCCGATGCGCTTGATGACTTCCGCCACGCCCTGCAGCGCGAGCAGGGCGAAGCCTGCTGGCAGCAAGAGCTTGACCGGCCAGCGCACGAGCCCGCCGGCGTCGGGCGACAGCTCGTGCGTGACCCACGCTTCGTGGAACATCGGCCACGCGAGCCACGCGAGCAGCCCGGCCATCGGCAGCAGGAACACGAGGCCGCCGACGAGGTCGACCCACGCCTGCCCGCGCGGCGTGAGGCGGTTATAGAAGATATCGATGCGCACGTGGCCGTTGTGTTTGAGCGTATAGCCCGCCGCGAGCAGGAACATCGCGCCGAACAGGTACCACTGGATTTCCAGCCAGGCGTTCGAGCTTTCGCCGAGCGCGTAGCGTGCGAGCGCGTTGGCGGCCGAGACGAGCGTGGCGACGAGCACCAGCCAGACGACGGCGCGGCCGACGCGTTCGGTGACGGCGTCGATCACGCGGGCCAGGGCGAGCAGGGCGTTCACAGCGCGCCCGCCTCGCGCAGGAATGCCGCCAGGCGCTCGGCGACGACGCGGTAGCCGGCGGCGTTGGCGTGGATGGGGTCGGCCTTGAGGCGGTTGTCCCGCAAGACCTCGACGAAGACCTCGTCTTCGAGCGGCAGCTTCATCGCGTCCGCCACGCGCGCGTAGAAATCGGGCGCGCCGCCGAAGAGCTTGGGCGCGGGCACGCCGATCAGCACGACTTCCGCGCCGCTGGCGCGAATGGTCTGCACCATCAGGCGCAGGTTGTTCTCGGTGGCGGATTCGGGCTGCTTCCTCAGCATGTCGTTGCCGCCCAGGCACAGCAGCACCAGGCGTGGCTTGTATTCGTCGAGCACGGCGGGCAGGCGCGCCAGGGCGCTCGCCGTGGTGTCGCCCGGCACGCCGGCGTTGACCACGGTGCGGCCGGTGAGCGCCGCGAGCACGGCGGGGTAGGCGCTGTCCGCGCTCGCGCCGGTGCCGTAGGTGAGGCTGTCGCCGAAGGCGACGATGACGTCGTGCGGGTTCAGCCGGGGCAGGGTGGGGTCGCGCTCGCACGCGGCGAGCAGGAAAACGGCGAGAAGCGCAACGAAAAGACGCTGCGCCACAAGGGCACTGCGATCCACTACGGGCTGAAGCCCGTGTGGAGTCGTATGCACCACGGTCATGTCAGTTGCCCGCCACCGTCATCCGGTCGATCAGGATCGAGCCGACCTGCTTGGCGCCGCGGCGCTCGACGTCGCGGCCGATGGCGACGATGCCACGGAACATGTCGGCGAGGTTGCCGGCGATGGTGATTTCCTCGACCGGATACTGGATCTCGCCGTTCTCGACCCAGAAGCCGGCGGCGCCGCGCGAGTAGTCGCCGGTGACCATGTTGGCGCCGTGGCCGAGGAGCTCGGTGACCAGAAGCCCGGTGCCCATTTCCTTCAAGAGGCCATCGAGGTCGAGCTCGCCGTGGCTCACCAGCAGGTTGTGGCTGCCGCCGGCGTTGCCGGTCGTCGTCATGCCGAGTTTTCTCGCCGAGTAGCTCGACAGGAAATAGCCCGCTACCACGCCGTCCTTGACGACGTCGCGGTCCATGCAGGCGACGCCCTCGCTGTCGAACGGCGCGCTGCCGAGGCCGCCGCGGATGAAGGGCGCCTCGCGGATGCTGACGTGCGGCGCGAACACCGGCTTGCCGAGGCTGTCGAGCAGGAACGACGATTTGCGGTAGAGGCTGCTGCCGGACACCGCGGCGACGAAATTGCCGATGAGGCCGGTGGCGATCGGCGCTTCGAAGACGACCGGGCAGGTGCGGGTGTCGAGTTTCCTGCCGTTCAGCCGCCGCACGGTGCGCTCGCCGGCGATGCGGCCGACGGTCTCGGCCGGGTCGAGGTCGTTGGCGTTGCGCGCGCTGGTGTACCAGTAGTCGCGCTGCATGCCGCCTTTGTCCTCGCCGATGACGGCGACCGACATGCCGTGGCGCGAACCGGCGTAGCCGTTGCAGAAGCCGAGGCTGTTGGCGTAGACGAACTGCGAGGTGTGGAGGTTGACGCCCGCGCCTTCGGAATTGGTGAGCCGCTTGTCGACCGCGAGCGCGGCGGCTTCGCAGGCGCGGGCGCGTTCGGCGGCCTCTTCCACGCTCAAGTCCCAGGGGTGGTAGAGGTCGAGGTCGGGCACGTCCTTTGCGAGGCGCTCGGCGTCGGGCAGGCCCGCGGCCTCGTCCTCGGCGGTGTAGCGGGCGATGGTGAGCGCCTTTTCGACCGCGCTCTTCAACGCCGCTTCCGACAGGTCCGAGGTCGAGGCATGGCCGCGCCGCTGGCCGAGGTAGACGGTGACGCCGGCGCCCTTGTCCTTGTTGTACTCGATGGTTTCGATCTCGCCCTGCCGGACGCTCACGCTCTGGCCGACGCCTTCGGAAATCTCGGTGTCGGCGGCGCTGGCGCCGCGCCGCATGGCGTGATCGATGACGACGCGGGCGAGTGTGGCAAGCTGGTCGCGGGTATAGCTGAACTGGGAACGTGACATGGGGAAAAGGCGATATGGGCAGGTCGGGCTGGGCAGGTGTCGGCGTCAGAAACTACAATGCCGATCATAACAGCAACCGAAAGCCCCGCCGTGCGCCTGATCGACCCCGATGCCGAACCGGAATTCGACCCCGACGACGTTTACGACGGCCCCAGCAAGAGCCAGAAGAAGCGCGAGGTCGAGGCCCTGCAGGATCTCGGCACCGAGCTGGTGAAGCTGCCCGAGGCGCAGTTCCGTCGCATCGAACTGCCGGAAGCGCTGCGCGAGGCGGTCGCCGCCTGTCGCAAGATCACCCAGAACAGCGCACTGCGCCGGCAGCGCCAATACATCGGCAAGCTCATGCGCAGCATCGATCCGGCGCCCATCCGGGCGCAACTCGATGCCTTCAAGGGGGTGTCGGCGCAGGAGAACGCCAGGCTGCACCAGGCCGAGAAGTGGCGCGAGAAGCTCATCGCCGACAACGAGGCGCTGACGCGCTTTCTCGACGCCTACCCGCACACCGACGTCACGCACCTGCGCCAGCTGATCCGCAACGCGCGCGACGAGGCGGCGCGCAACAAGCCGCCGCGGGCCTTCCGCGAGATCTACCACGTGATCCGCGCGGCGATGCAGGACGCCGAGTGACCGCCCCGGGGGCGCGGGGCAGCGAACCCCGCCGTGCCCCGCTTGCCGACGATTCCGGGACATGACGCGCATGCGCTTTCGCCGACTCCGCATTTTGATTTTGCTGGGCCTGCTGGCCGCGGCAGCAAGTCTCACTTTCCTCGAGCAATGGATGGTGCGCGGCTGGCGCGGTCCGATCGAGGTGCAGATCATTCCGGTCAATGGCGATGGCTCGGCGCTGGCTGGCGCGATGATCGCCGCGCTCCAGCCGGCCGATTTCGACGAGATCAACACCTTCCTCGAGCGCGAAATCGCGCGCTACGGCGCGCCGGTCTCGCCGGCGATCCACGTCAGCCTCAAACCGGCGCTGCGGGTGCCGCCGCCGGCGCCCCCGCGCGGCGGCGCGCTCGCGAACATCGCGTGGAGTCTCAAGCTGCGCTGGTGGGTGTACCGGCAGTCGGGGCAGTGGCTGCCGCAGCTCGGCACGGTCAAACTGTTTCTCCTCTACCACACCGCGCGGGAGGGCGTGGCGCTGGAGCACTCGCTGGGCCTGCAGAAGGGCCTGATCGGCGTCATCCACGTTTTCGCCGACGCGCGCCAGCAGCGGCAGAACGCCATCGTCATCGCACACGAACTGCTGCATACGCTGGGAGCCACCGACAAGTACGCGGCCGGCGGCCGCCCGGTCTATCCCGACGGCTACGCCGACCCGGAATTGCCGGCGCACGTGCCGCGCCACGCGGCGGAAATCATGGCCGGGCGCCATGTCGGTGCGACGGGCAGGCTGGTGATGCCGGCCAGCCTCGACGCCTGCGTGATCGGGCCGGCGACGGCGCGCGAAATCAATCTCGACCAGGCCTTCCGCAACCGCTACGGCGGTTGAGCCTGGCTCAGCCGGCGGGCGGCCGCTGCGCCGATTTTGGCCGGAATGCGACGATCGTGTCGGGCCGCGTTTCCAGGTACGGGCCGCCGATGAGGTCGACGCAGTAGGGCACGGCGGCGAAGACGCCGTCGAGCGTTTCCTTGATTGCCTTGGGCTGGCCGGGCAGGTTGAGGATGAGGCTCGATCCGCGGGTGACACCGACCTGGCGCGACAGGATCGCGGTCGGCACGTACTTCAGCGATACTGCGCGCATCGCCTCGCCAAAGCCGGGCAGCACCTTGTGCGCGACGGCCAGCGTCGCCTCGGGGGTGACGTCGCGTGGCGCCGGGCCGGTGCCGCCGGTGGTGAGGATCAGCGCGCATTGCTCCACGTCGGCGAGTTCGATCAGCGTCGCCTCGATGGTTGGCTGTTCGTCAGGGATCAGGCGGGTGACGAAGCTCGCGGGGTTGGCGAGCACCTCGCCGAACCAAGCCTCGAGCGCGGGCAGGCCGCGGTCTTCGTAGATGCCCTGGCTGGCGCGGTCGCTGATCGAGACGAGGCCGATGCGAACGGAATCATGGCTCATGGGTCGGTATGGAAAGAGGATTGCAGGAAGAAGCGAATTTAGCAGAATGGGTGCTCGACCCAAGGAGACAACCATGCAAAAACTGATCGCGTCCGTACTGGCAGCGGCCAGCCTGTGGGCCGGCGCGGCGCTCGCCGACCCGCCCAAGGGCTACCCCTTCGTCGATTTCGACGCCGGCCTCAAGGCAGCGAAGTCGAGCGGCAAGCCGATTTTCATGTACTTCGGGCGCTACGGCTGCGCCTGGTGCGACCACACCAACAAGACGACCTTCTCCGACGCGGGCCTGAAGCAACTCTACAGCGAGAACTACGTGCTGGTCTACGTCGACGCCGAATCCGGCAGGCGGCTCACGCTGCCCACTGGCGAGCGCATCACCGAGGCCGAACTCGGCGTGCGCCTGCAGGCCTTCGCGACGCCGCTGTTCGTGTACCTGACGCCGCAGGGCGACAAGATTTTCCAGGCGCCCGGCTTCAAGACGGTAAAGGACTTCCAGGACTACGACCGCTACGTGCGCGGCGGCCATTACAAGCAGAAGACGCTGCTCGAGTTCCTGGGCGAGAAATCGTGAGGGCGGCGATCCTGCTGCTCGCGGCGGTGACGGGGCCGGCGCACGCCGGCTGGTCGTGGAGCGAACCACTCACTGTCAACACCGCGCCGGGCGTGAATATCTTTCCGCACCTGGAATCTGCCAACCGCCAGGGCATCGCGGTGTCGGGCGGCACGGTCGGCGTGGTGTGGGAAGACAACCGCAGCGGCGCGCCGCAATGCTACCTGGCGGTGAAGCCGGCCAAGGCCAAGGGGTTCCAGCGCGAAATCCGGCTCGGCAAGCAGGAATGCTACGAGCCGGTGGTGCTGGCGCTCGACGGCGGGCGCTTTCTCGCCGCGTGGGAAGAAGCCGGCAGGGTCTACGCGCAGGTGTGGCCGCAGGGCAGGCGACTGCAGCTTGCCGGGACCGGTGCGGCGCAGGTCACGCTCGCGCGCGGCGGCGGTGCCCTCTACGCGGCGTGGGCCGAACAGGCCGGCCGCTTCAGGCGCATCGTCGTCGCCACGCTGACGGAAACGCGCGGCGCGCTCGCCGTGCAGTCGGCGCAGCCGGTCGAGGCGGCCGAGCCGGTCGACGAGCAGGGCTGGCCCGCGCTCGCGGTCGCCGGCGACGGCACGCTCGCGGTCGCCTGGGAGGACCGCCGGCACCGCCACACCGTGCCCATGGTCAGCCATCGCCGCGACGGCGGCTTCACGCCGCCGGTGCGTCTCACCGACATCAAGAGCGGCAGCGCGCCCGGCGGGCTCGGCGCGGGCACCGGCGCGATGCGCCCCACGCTCGCGCGCTGGGGCGAGCGGGGCCTGGTCGCCGTGTGGCTCGACAAGCGTGACTTCCTCTCCGGCTACGACGTCTACGCGGCCTTCGACCCCGGCACGCGCAGCTTCGGTCGCAATCTCAAGGTGCAGGACAGCTTCGGCGACAACATGGCGCAGTGGCACGCGCTGGTCGTGAGCGACGGCACGCGCCTGGTCGCGCTGTGGGACGACGCCCGCGACGGCACGCCCGACGTGTGGCTGTCGGCATGGGACGGCGAAGCCTTCGGCGACGACGTCGCGGTGCCCGGCGCGCACGGGCCGGGCGCGCAGTCCGACCCGGTGGCGACGCTGGACGCGAAGGGCACGCTGCATGTCGCCTGGCTCGACCGCGACGCCGCCGGCGTCACCCGCGTTCGGTACGCGCGCGCCGTTCGCCAGTGAGCGTCAAATCCAGCCGCGCCGCTTGAGCCGTCGGTACAGCACGGCAACCGCGACGCCGGTTCCCAGGAGCAGCGCGGGATAGGCCCAGGGCCACTTGAGTTCCGGCATGTATTCGAAGTTCATGCCGTAGAGGCTGAACACCACGGTCGGCAGCGCCAGCAGCGCGCCCCAGCCGGCGAGCTTCTGCACCGATTCGTTCTGCTTGAGAGAAAGCGTCGCGAGGTTGAACTGCATCGCGTCCGAGGTCGACACGCGCAGGTGGTCGATCGCCACCGTCACGCGTACCGCGTGGTCGTGGACGTCACGGTAGTAGGCCTTGAGCTCCTTGGTGGCGAACTGCGTGTGGACCCGCAGCAGGTCCTGCGTGATGTCCTGCATCGGTTCGACCGCGTCGCGCAGCGCTGTAAGGTCGCGCTTCATCGCGTAGAGCTTTTCCAGCGTGTCGCGGCTCGCCTTGGCGCCGCTCATGAGCTGGCTCTCCAGCGCGCCGAAACGTTCCTGCATCGCCGCGATCACCGGGCGGAACTGGTCGACGATGAGGTCGAGCACCAGGTACAGCGCGTACGGCGTGCCGGTCCTGACGCCGGGCGGGCGCCGTTGCAGGCGCTCGCTCACCCGGTGATAGCCGCTGCCGCTGTCGTGGCGGATGGCGACGACGTAATTGCTGCCGACGAAGAGATGCGTCTCGCCGAATTCGAGGCGCGACTCCCACAGCTGCACGGTACGCACGGCAATGAACACGTGATGGTCGTATTCCTCGAGCTTGGGGCGCTGGTGGGTCGAGATCGCGTCCTCCAGCGCCAGCGCGTGCAGACCGAGCTCCTCGCCCAGCCGCGTGATGGTGTGGCTGTCGGGCGTCTTCAGCTCGACCCAGAGGAAGCGGTCGGGCTTGCCGACGTGTTCGCTGATCGCGTCGAACGCGATCGCCTCGCCCGCGGGCGCGTCGTCACGTAGGAGCAGGCAGTCGATGACGGTCTCCGTCGCGCGTCGCCGCTTCAGAACGGCAGCGCGAGGCCGGGTGCCGCCTCGTGGATCACGCGGCGGAAGTCGGCCTGGATGCGCGCCAGCGCCGCTTCGTTATCGGCCTCGAAGCGCAGCACGATCACCGGCGTGGTGTTCGACGGGCGCGCCAGCCCGAAGCCGTCGGGGTATTCCACGCGCAGGCCGTCGAGGGTGATGACTTCCTTCGCGTCGGGGAATGTCGCGCTCTTCTGCAGCCGCTCCATCAGCGCGTAATGCTCGCCCTCGGCCATCTTGATGTTGAGCTCGGGCGTGTTCACCGTGTCGGGCAGGCCGTGCAGGGTGGCGTCGATGTCGGCCTGCCGGCTCAGATACTCGAGCAGGCGCGCGCCGGCGTAAAGGCCGTCGTCGAAGCCGTACCAGCGCTCCTTGAAGAACACGTGGCCGGACATTTCGCCCGCCAGGAGCGCGCCGGTTTCCTTCATCTTGGCCTTGATGAAGCTGTGGCCGGTCTTCCAGAGCGTCGGCTTGCCGCCGCGTTCGCGTATCCAGTCGAACAGCTTGCGCGTCGACTTGACGTCGAAAATGATTTCGGCGCCGGGATTGCGCGAGAGCACGTCGTCGGCGAACAGCATCAGCTGGCGGTCGGGGAAGATGATGCTGCCGTCCTTGGTGACGACGCCGAGGCGGTCGCCGTCGCCGTCGAAGGCAAGGCCGATTTCGGCGTCGCTGGTCTTCAGGTGCGCGATCAGGTCCTGCAGGTTCTTCGGCTGCGAGGGGTCGGGATGGTGATTGGGAAAGTTGCCGTCGACTTCGCAGAACAATTCGTCGACCGTGCAGCCGAGGTCGCGGAACAGCCTGGGCGCGAACGCGCCGGGCACGCCGTTGCCGCAGTCGACCGCGATTTTCATCGGCCGCGCGAGCCTGACGTCGGAGACGATGCGCGCGAGATATTCGCCCGCGATGTCGTGGCTGCGGTAGCCGCCTTCGCCGTGCACGAGGTTGCCGTCGACGAGACGCTGGCGCAGCGCCTGGATGGCGTCGCCCGACAGCGTCTCGCCGCCGAGCACCATTTTCAGCCCGTTGTAGTCGGGCGGATTGTGGCTGCCGGTGACCATCACCGCGCTGTTCGTGTTCAGTTGGTACGCGGCGAAATAGGTCATCGGCGTGGCGACCATGCCGAGGTCGACCACGCCGATGCCGGCCTTGCGGATGCCGCGCGCGAGCGCCGCCGCGAGTTCGGGGCCGGAGAGCCGCCCGTCGCGGCCGATGCAGATTTCCGTCTGGCCGCGCGCCGCGGCCTCGGAACCGATGGCATGGCCGATGGCCTCGACGATGTCGGGGGTGAAGGTCTTGCCGACGATGCCGCGGATGTCGTAGGCCTTGAAGATTTCCTTGGGGTATTCCACTGCGCACTCCCTGATTGGCGAATGCGTCGATTCTAGCGCGGCCCCGTGTCGAAATGCTGCAGAAGCGGTTGCCGTGTGGTTCAGCGTGAGCTGCGCGGGTGCCGGCGCAAGCGTACCCAGGAAATTCCGGCGATACCCGCTGCCAGCAGGCCGAGCGAGGAAGGTTCCGGAAGCGGTGCGGCATCGAGCGCGAAATTGACGCTGCCGAGTGCAAAGGCGCCATCGCCGGCGAACGCGTCGGCACTCGAAATCAGACTCAGGTCGATGAAGCCCGACCCGGCGCGCGGGATGAAGAAGTCCTGTGAGTAGAGGGTGCTGGAATCGAAAATGCCGTCGAACAGCGTCGAGCCGTCAACCAGGAGCGTGATGGCAAGCACATTGTCCGCGATTGCCGCGCCGAGCACGCTGGACTGGGCGTCGAAGTCGAAACTCAGCGTCAGGATGCCGGCGAGCGCGTCGAAACTGCCGTTGAACAGCGCGACGGCTGATGCCGACGCCGGGCCGAGGATGCTGTTCGCGTCGGCGGTTGCCGCCAGCAAGGCTGCGTCGGCAAAAGCCACGGCCGAGGCGGTATCGCCGCCGCTGCCGAGCGCCTGGGCGCTGCGCTGCAATGGAAGCACGCTGCCGTCGCCGGCATCGGCGTTCGGGCCGTCCGAGCTGTCGCCCGCATCGGCCTGGGTGCTGACAGGGTATGCGGGGTTGGTAAAAACGACAGGGATGGCATGGGCGAGCCCAGCGCAGGCGAGCAGGGCGGCGGCGATACAGGGGCGTAGGGTCATGGCGTGTCTCCTTGGGGGTGGGGTGTCATCCGGTGCGCTTGCCGACGCGGGCGAGCGCCTGCCGCGCGTCCGGGGCGAACCCGGCCCAGGGCGCGTGGCGCAACGCGGTTTCCAGCCGCTGGCGGGCTTTGCCGGCGCGGCCGAGTTTCATCGCGATCATGCCGGCGTGATAGTGCAATTTGGGATCGAGCGTGCCGACCGCCAGCGCCCGCTCGATGGCGGCGTTCGCCTCGCGGAATTTTCCGTTGCGGTAGAGCGCCCAGGCGTAGGCGTCGAGCGTCTGGATGTCCTGCCGCCGCGCGATTTCCAGGCGCGCGAGCCGCAGCGCTTCGGCGGGGCGGCGCGCATGGTCGGCGTAATACAGGATCAGCTCGCGGTTGGCGTTGTCCTGCGCGGCGCTTTCGCGGCGGGCATCGGTTTCGAAGCGCGCGAACGCCATCCGTGCCTCGGCAGTCAGTCCTTGCCGCGCCAGCGCTTCGCCAAGGTAGAAGAAATTTTCCGGGTGCGGCGCGAGGGCGACGTGGCGGCGCAGCAGCGCGACCGCGTCGGCATGGCGTCCCTGCGCCTGTCGCACCCGGGCGAGCTGGGCCAGCGCGTAGTGGTAATCGGGAAACGCGCGCAGCGCCTCGGCGAGCAGCGCGTCCGCCCGGTCCGCACGGTTGGCCGCCAGTTCCAGATGCGCCATCTGGGTGAGCAGCCAGGCGCGATCCTCGGTTTCGGTGGGCGGCGTGCGCTGCCAGGCCTGCTGCATCAGGTCGAGGCTGCCTTCGAGGTCGCCGAACAGTTCGCGCAGATAGGCCGCGCGGGTCAGCCCCGGGACATTGCCGGGCCGCAGGTCGAGCAGCCATTGCGCGCTTTTCTCGGCGTCCGCGTAATGGCCGAGTTCGATGCGGGCGTCGGTGAGAAACGCGTAAGTTTGCAGATCGTCAGGCAGTTCGCGGTTGAGTTTTTCGGCGGCTTGCAGGGCGTCGGCGAACTCGTGGCGGCCGAGCTGGATCCATATTCGGGTGCGGCGCGCGTCGAGATGGCCGGGGACGAGGCTGAGGGCGCGGTCGACTGCAGCTTGAGCCTCTGCGTAGTAGGTCGGGTCGGCGGCTTCGCGCGCGCGTTGCGCCTGCGCCAGCGCAAGCCGGGCGTAGGCATTGGCGAGCGCAACCGGCGTGTCGGCCTTGGCCAGCTTGTCGATGGCGGCCTGGGCTGCGGCGACTTTCAGCTGCGCCGGCGTAGGTGTCTCCTGCGCGGATGCCGGTGCCAGGACGACGAGCGTCAGAAAGACAAGGCTGAATGGGAGAAGCTTGGCCATGGCGCACCTTGCGTAAATGAACCCCCGTCGCTCGGACGGAGGCGGGCGGATCAAGGACACGGCGCGCCGCCGCCGGCGGTGCAGCCGGGCTCGCCCGGGTCGAGGTGGCGGC
>DYFW01000172.1 GCA_020725005.1 Thiobacillus denitrificans | reverse complement strand
TGGCCGACGTGGGCATGGGCACTGGCACGAGCGCGCTGGCGCCCAGCGCGGCCGAGATCGCGGCGATGGGCAACGTCGGCATGGGGCCGGGCGGCGCCGTGGTGCCGCAGGCGGGCTCGCTGACGAGCACGTTGGGCAGCGCCGGCAAGGCGGTGCTCGACTTCGCCAAGGCCAACCCGGGGCTGGTGGCGTCCGGTATTGGCGCGCTGGCCGGCGGTGCGTCCGTGCCGGGGCCGTCGGGCACTACGCAGAACGCGGCGGCGGGAGCGACGAACGTCGCCGACCGCTACCTGCAGTTGGCCGACCAGCAATGGCTGTGGCAGCAGCAGATGGAGCCGCAGTTCGCGCAGACCTACAAGCAGTTGCTCGACGCCACGCTGGCCGACGCCGAAAAGCAACGCAGCCGCGGCGACGCGCTGTGGACCGACTACACGAACATCTACCGCCCGCTGATGGAGAAGTCCGCGGCGGACGCCATGAACTACGACAACCCGGCCGAGGTCGAGCGGCGTGCCGGCGTCGCCGCGGCGACCGTGGCGGGCCAGTTCGACGCCGCGCAGGGGGCGGCGGCCCGCGAACGCGCGCGCGCCGGCGTGTCGAGCTCGAGCGGCCGCGGCGCGGCCTCGGAACTCGCGTACGGCAAGGCGGGCGCGACGGCCGGCGCCGTGAACAACGAGCGCATCAACGCCATGCTCACGGGCATCGCGCTGCGCCGCGACCAAGCGGGACTGGGCCGCTCCACCGAACAGGCGGGGCTCGCGCGCGACACGGCGGCGATGACCGCCGGCAAGGCCGCCGAGGGCACGATGGGCAACCAGGTGCTCACGCGCAACGCCATGCTCAGCCCGCGCCTGCAGGCACTGATGGGCGCGAACGCGGCGTACGGCACGGCCTCGGGGATCGGCAACGCCGAGTGGGCGCAGCGCTACCAGCAGCAGGCCGACCGCGCGGGGCTGTGGAGCCAGTTCGGCGGCGCGGCTGCGCGCTGGCTCGTCGACCAGTTCGGCTAGGAGTACCGCATGGCGAGCATCGCGAACGAGGTCATGCAGGGGTTGCGCAGCGGCTACGGCTTCGTCGACCAGACGATCGAAACGGCGCGCGCCGACCGCGAGTACAAGGAGCAGCGCGCGCTGAAGGAGTCGCAGAAGGCCGCCGGCCTGACGGCGCTCGAAAAGCTCGGCGCCGACGCCACGCCCGAAGACCGGCTCGAAGCCGTGGCGAGCGCGCGTGCCGACGAGGCACTGCGCGCCGGCGACCTGGGCAACTTCATCCAGCACTTCTCGGCGGCGGCGAACATGCGCGAGTTCAAGCGCGGCCGCGCGCTCGAGCGCGCCGACAAGGCGTTCGCTGCAAGCGGCGACTACAACGCCTACCTGGGCGCGTACAACGAGTTGCGCGACGGCATCGAACTGAAGTCGATCCGGCGTGCCGAGCGCGAGGCACCAGGCGACGAGCGGGGTGCGGGCAACAAGTTCGAACTCGTCTACGCGCGCGGCGGCAAGGAGGAAAAGCGCGTCGTCGACGAAGACGCGCTGAAGGGCATCCTCGGCGTGCTGCGCGACCCCGTGAAGGCGCGCGAGATCGAACTGGCAAACGCGCTGGAAAGCCACAAGGCCGCGCTCAAGCGCGCCGAGAAGACGCACGACACGAACGAGGACATCCGCAAGACGGTGATGACCGACCCCGGCAAGCGGATCGTGAAGGTCGGCAAGGACGAGACGGCGATCAACGTCGACACGGGGGCGACGTTCACGGGCGGCGGCGCAGGCGGCGACGGCCGGCCGCGGGGCGGGCTGACCAAGGAGCAGTTGTCCGTGCTCAAGGCGATCGAGGACCACGCGCGCGAGAACTACGGGGAATCGTTGGGCAACATGCCGGGGCCGCGCTCGCACACCACGGAATCCACGCGTCTGACGAACATCGGAACGGAGTTGTACATCAACGCGCTGCGCGCCGGCGTCGACCTGACGCCGCCCAAGGCAGTGGAGATCGCCAAGAACGGCAAGATCGGCCGCGCCACCGTGCGACTGCCGGACGGCAACACCGCGCAGGTGCCGGCCGTGCAGTACGAGGGCAAGGTCTACCCGATCGGCGAACTGCCGGCGCAGCGGCCGTCGCCGGCGGGCTTTCCGCGCGTCAGCCCGCCCCGCGGCCGGCCGTCGCCGCCTGCGCCGCCGCCCGTGAACGTCGCCCCCGTGTCGACGCAAGGGGGTGAGATCACGCTGTCGGCGCGCGACCGCATGGCGGCGCAGGCGCGCCTGAATCAGTTGCTCGCGCAGCGCGAGGCGATGCTCAAGGCCCGGCAGGACACCACGGAACTGGACGCCGCGATCGGCCGCTACGTGCGCGCGCTCGGCGGCGCCGCGGGCACGATCCGCCGCTAGGGGACGCCGTTGGCGGATCCGCTCTTCTATCCGGGCGCGCGCCTGCCGGAAGTCCGGCCGCTGACGGACGCCGACATCGCGGCGATGGGCGGGCAGCCAGTGCTGCCGCCGCAGGCGCCGCGCTCTGCGGTGCCGCCGTTCGAGGTTGTCGAGTTCACGCCGGATGCGCCGAGTGCGGCACCCGCAGCGAAGAAGGGGCGCACGTGGGGCGAGACGGCGGGTGACGTCGGCACGTCCCTGATGGGCGGCTTCGCTGGGCTGGCCGAACTCGCGGGATCGCTGTACGGCCTGCTCTCCGGCGACATGGACAACGCGCTGCGCCGCGAGGGCGGCAGCGCGCGGGCGTTCTGGAACGACCTGAAGTCCGATTACCTGAAGGGCGAAGAGCGTCGGCGCGCCGAGGAAATCGAGAAGACCGACGGCGAACTGGCGCGCATGTGGGTGGCGGCGAAGGTGACGCTGACCAACCCGGCGCTGGCCACGAGCTTCATCGCCGAGCAGGCGCCGCAACTGGCGCCCGTGTTCGGCGCCGCGCGCGCGGCAGGCGTGGGCGCGAAAGCGCTCGGCCTGGGTGAGCGCGCCGCCGCGAGTACGGCCGTCGGCACGGCCGTCGGCGCCGGCGCGGCGATGCAGGGCGCGGACGTGGGCGGCGATGCGTTCGACGAACTGATGGCGCAGCCGGCCGCGCAGTGGCAGGGCAACCCCGACTACGACCGGCTGGTGAAGGCGGGCGCCGCAGACGCCGAGGCGCGCATGGCGGTCGCACTCAAGGAGGCGCGCGCCGCCGGCGCGAAGGGCGGCGCGGCAACGGTCATCACGTCGCTGCTGCCCGGCGGCCGCGCGATCGAGCGACTGGCCGCGCGTGTGCCGGGCGCCGCAGGCTCGCGCGCGCTGGCGGCCGCCAAGGGGCTGGCTGGCGAAGCCACTCAGGAAGGGCTCGAAGAGGGCTACGGCCGCGTGGCGGTGAACCAGGCCGTTCAGACGGTCGATCCGAGCCGCGACGTGCTCTCAGGTGCCGGCGAAGCGGCCGGTCTGGGTGCAGTGATGGGCGGCGTCTTCGGCGGCGCTGCGGGCGCGCTGACGCGTCCCAAGGGCATCACCGAGCGCGCCGCCGACGCGGCAACCGAAAGCGGCCAACCGACGCCGGCGCAGGTGATCCTGCAGCAGCAGGCCCAGTTGCAGGCGCCCGCATCGATGGCGGCCCCGCGCCTACCGTTCGAGCAGGAAGCGCAGCCGATCCCCGGCACGGGCGGCTGGCTGCCGGCCGCACCGCAGCCGCTCGCCGGCCCCGGCAGCGCGCCGCGCCTGCCCGCGCCGGCGCCGCGGCTGGAATACCTGACGCCCACGCAGGTGCCGCCGCCGGCGCCGCCCGTGCCGCCTGCGGTCGACGTGGTGGCGGGCAGCTTCATCGCGGACGCGCAAGGCGGTGTTTCACGGGAAACGCGCGGCGAGCAACGGGCGGCCGCAGCGGCGCGGCAGCGGGCTGCGGACCTCGGCGAGACGCCGCTGCGCGTGCCGGCCGACCGGCCGCCGACGCGCGCCGAGCAGGCTGCGCGGCCGGCGCCCGAGGGGGTGAGCGGGCTGAACGAGCGCGCACGCGCGGCGCTGATCGAGGCCGGCCGGTTGCGCGCCGAGGCGGACCGGCTGCGCGCGATCGGCACGCCGCAGGCGCTGGCCACGGCCGAGAAGACGCAGGCACGCGCACAGCAGTTCGAGCAGCGCGCCACCGAACAGACGCGGGCGGCAGCTTCGGAAGCTGGCCGGGTTCATTCCCCGGACAAAGCCGGTTCGACTCCGGCGCCCGCAACCCCAACGCAGGAGGCTGACGCGCTGGCGCGCGCGCGCGAGCCCGAAGTGCGCGGCGCGCTCGAGCGCTTGGCCGAGCAGGTGGGTTGGGCGCAGCGCGGCGGACGCCTGATCCGCGAGGACGGCGAGGACCAGACGAGCCCCGTGACGGGCCGCACGACCTGGGTGCCGCACGCCGACTGGTATCCGACGCTGCCGGCCGAGGCGCGCATCAGCGACCCGGCAGTGGCCCGGCGCGCCGTGCAAAAGGCGGCCGCCGGCGAGAAGATGACCGCCAAGGAGCGCCGTTTCGTCGAGGCGCTGCTGGCCGTGCACGACGAGCAGCAGGCAGCACCAGAGCAATCGGCGCCCGTGCTCAACGAAGAGGACCGCCTGGCGTTCGAGCGGGCCCGCGCGG
>DYFW01000171.1:2077-4607 GCA_020725005.1 Thiobacillus denitrificans | reverse complement strand
CAGAACAAGGGTGAGGGCGATCCCAAGCGGCTGTCCGAAGTGGCCGATACCTTCTTCGCCGCCGCGCGCCAGGATCCCCGCCTGAGCCAGGTGCTCACGCTGTGGCGGCCGCATGTGCCGCAGCTGTACGTGGATGTCGACCGCGAAAAGGCCAAGATGCTCGGCGTTGCGATCGACGACGTGTTCAACACGCTCTCGGCCACACTCGGTAGCTATTACGTCAACGACTTCAACAAGTATGGCCGCACCTGGCAGGTGCTGATGAGCGCCGAACCGGGCGCACGCAAGACGCCGCAGGACGTGTCCGCGCTGTATGTGCCCAATGCCAGCGGCGACATGGTGCCGATGTCGGCACTGGCGCGCGTGTCGTTCTCGTCCGGCCCCGAAACGCTCGACCGCTACAACAATTATCAGGCGGTGAAGATCATGGGCGGCGCGGTGCCTGGCATCAGTTCGGGACAGGCGCTCGCCATTGTCGACGAGATCGCGAAGAAGACCCTGCCGCCCGATTTCAGCTACGAATGGACCTCTGCGTCATTCCAGGAAAAACGGTCGGGCGGCACGGCGGGTTTTGCACTGGGGCTGGCGGTGCTGATGGTGTTCCTCATCCTCGCCGCGCAATACGAAAAGTGGTCGCTGCCGTTTGCCGTGCTGATGGCGCTGCCCTTTGGCACCTTCGGCGCGCTGGCCGCAGTGTGGCTGCGCGGGCTTACCAACGACGTGTATTTCCAGATCGGGCTGGTCACCCTGCTTGGGCTGGCAGCGAAGAACGCGATCCTCATCGTCGAATTCGCCGTGCTGAAGAAGCAGGAAGGTTATTCCAGCGTGGCCGCCGCGCTGGAAGCGGCGCGCCTCAGATTCCGCCCCATTCTTATGACCTCGCTCGCCTTCATCCTCGGCGTCGCGCCGCTGGCGATTTCGACCGGCGCCGGCGCGGGTGCGCGACATGCGGTGGGCACCGGCGTGGTCGGCGGCATGCTCGCGGCGACCTTCCTCGCGGTGTTCTTCATTCCGTTGTTCTACCATTGGGTGAACGACCGGCGGCTGAAGGCCAGCCAGGCGGAGATCGACGCGCATCCCGCCCCTCCGGCTTGACCCCGTCGGCCGGTTAGAATGCCGGCCATGCCGCAAGTCCAGAACCTTCCCCCGCCCGAATTCGACGAGAGCGATGTCGCCCGCTGGTTCGGCCCGCGCGAGGTGGCGAAAGCCAGGCCCTACCTGCGTCAGGTGTCGGGGCTCAAGCTCGACAACAACGTGCTCTTCGCCAGCGTGCGCGGCACCGCGCCGCAAGCATACGGCGTGATCGTGCATTTCCAGCAAGACGCGCGCGGCCGGGTCGTGCCGAAGGCGTTTTGCTCATGTCCGGTGGGCTTGAACTGCAAGCACGGCGCGGCGACCTTGCTTGCCTGGCTGGAATCGCAGCGCACGCCGACGCGGGTGAACCCCGAGGTGCTGGCGTGGATCGAGGCGTTTCGCCAGTCCGCCGCGCCGCGGCCGGCGACGGCCACGGGCAAACCCGCCGCCAAACGCGACAGCCTGTTTTATCTTCTCGCTGTCTCGCCCGGCGGGTTGGCGCTGCGTTTCCTGAAAGGCCGCGCCGACGACGCGGGCGGGCTGTTGCGCACGCAGGCCTGGTCGCAGGTCGAGCGCGCGCTGACCAGCCCGCCGTCCTTCGTGACCGAGGACGACCAGTTGATCCTGCCGCTCGTCTGGTCGATGCGCGACCGCAATGCCTGGGTCGAGCGTTATCCCCTCATCGGCCGCAAGGGCGAGACCGCGCTGGCGCGGATGCTTTCGACCGGACGCCTGTATCTGGACGCGAACCCGCCGCGCGTGCTGAAACCGGGCGCGCCGCGCCGCGCGAGTCTGGGCTGGGCCGAGGTCGACCATCGCACCCGTGTTGCATTGACCGCCGAGCCGCACGCCGACGCGGTGTGGATACTCGAGTCGGCGTGGTACCTCGATGCCGAGTCGTGCGAGATCGGCGCGCTCGAAACGCCGCTGCCGCCGGCACAACTCGCGCAGCTCCTGGCGCTGCCGCCGCTGGCGGCACCCGACGTGCCGCTGGTGGCCGGCGCGCTGGCCGAACGGGCGCCGGACCTGCCGCGGCCGTCGTCGGCCCGCCTGCGCCGGGTCGAGTGCGCGCCGCGTCCGGTGCTCGCGCTTGCCACGTTGGATGTGCGCGAACTACGCGCGCACCGGGGCTACCAGACGAACTGGTGGCGCACCCTGTTCGACTGCGCGCGGGTCGAATTCGCCTACGCCGAATTCCGCTTCGGCGTGGACGACGCAAGTGAATTCGTGGTCGGTGAGGACGGCGCGCCGGCCCAGGTGAAGCGCGACGCCGCGGGTGAAAAGAACTTCATCGCAGCGCTTGCGCAGCATGGCATGAAGCGCGTGCCGAGGAACGCCCTGCCGTTCGACGGGCCCGTGTTCGGGCTGGATAACGAGGCGGCGTGGCCGGAGTTCGTGCGCCAGGCGGTGCCCGAACTGCGCGCAGCCGGCTGGACGATCGAGATTCCGAAAGATT
>DYFW01000171.1:1215-2067 GCA_020725005.1 Thiobacillus denitrificans | reverse complement strand
CCGCCACCATTTCATCGAAGCCGACACCTGGGAAGCCGATTTCGAAGACGCGGGCAATGGCTGGCTGAAACTCGATCTGGGCGTGGTCATCGAAGGCCGGAGGCTACCGCTCGCGCCGCTGCTCTACGAGCTTTTCCAGCGCGATCCGCGCTGGCTCGACCGCAACAAGCTCAAGGCCATCCGCAACGGCGAAATGGTGGCGCTCCATGCGCTCGACGGTACGCGCATCCATGCGCCCGCCACGCGCATCAAGCCGCTGGCCGCGACGTTGATCGACCTGTTCGATACGGTGCCGGACGGTGCGCTCAGGCTCTCGAAACTCGACGCGCCGCGGCTGGAAGCGCTCGCCGGCAATGCTGCCTGGAACCGCAGCGGGCAGGACACCGTGCTTGCGTTTGCGCGGCTGCTGAAGGATGCCGAGGGCGTCAAACCCGTCGATCCGCCGGCGGGTTTCCGGCTGGAACTGCGTCCCTACCAGCGCGAAGGACTGGCGTGGCTGCAATACCTCGCCGCGCACGATCTGGCCGGGATACTGGCCGACGACATGGGGCTGGGCAAAACCGCGCAGACGCTGGCGCATCTGGTGTGCGAAAAACAGGCGGGACGGCTCACCCGGCCGGCGCTGGTGGTGCTGCCGACATCGCTCGTCTTCAACTGGAAACGCGAGGCCGAACGCTTCGCGCCTGATCTCAAGGTGCTGTCGCTGCACGGCAAGGATCGTGCGAGCCGCTTCGGTGAAATCGCCGGGCACGACGTGGTGCTCACCACCTATCCGCTCTTGTGGCGCGACCACGAAACGCTTGCCGCGACCGCGTGGCATCTCCTGATCCTCGACGAAGCGCAGACGGTGAA
>DYFW01000171.1:0-1205 GCA_020725005.1 Thiobacillus denitrificans | reverse complement strand
GCCGGCAGCCGCGCCGCGAAGATCGTGCGCGAGCTACCGGCGCGGCATCGTCTGTGCCTCACCGGCACGCCGCTGGAAAACCACCTGGGCGAGCTGTGGGCGCAGTTCGACTTCCTGCTGCCCGGTTTTCTGGGCGACGCCAAGACCTTCAACAAGGCGTTCCGCAACCCGATCGAAAAACGAGGCGACGCCTTGCGCGCCGACCTGCTGGCCCGGCGCATCGCGCCCTTCGTGCTGCGCCGGCGCAAGGAAGACGTGGCGAAGGAACTGCCGGAGAAGACCGTCATCGTGCGCACGGTGGAACTCACCGGCGGCCAGCGCGACCTGTATGAAACGGTGCGGAGCGCGATGGACAAGCGCGTGCTCGATGCAATCCGCGCGCAGGGCTTCGCCAAGAGCCAGATCGTGATTCTGGACGCGCTGCTGAAGCTGCGGCAGGTGTGCTGCGATCCGCGTCTGGTGAAGAGCGCCGGCGCGCGCACCGTGAAGGAACGCGCCAAGCTCGATCTCTTGATGGACATGCTGCCCGAGCTGGTCGACGAAGGCCGGCGCGTGCTGGTGTTCTCGCAGTTCACGTCCATGCTGGCCCTGATCGAGGCCGAGCTTGCAGAAAAAGGGATTGGCTACAGCCTGCTCACCGGCGACACGCGCGACCGCGAAGCCCCGATCCGCCGCTTCCAGGACGGCGAGGTGCCGGTGTTCCTCATCAGCCTCAAGGCGGGCGGCGTGGGGCTGAACCTGACTGCGGCCGATACGGTGATCCACTACGATCCGTGGTGGAATCCGGCGGTCGAAAACCAGGCCACCGACCGCGCGCACCGCATCGGTCAGACGAAGCGGGTGTTCGTCTACAAGCTCGTCGCGGCCGGCAGCATCGAGGAAAAGATTCTCGCCCTGCAGGAGAGGAAAGCCGAGCTTGCAGCCAGCGTACTGGCCGAAGACGGGGCGGCGCTCGCCAAGTTCGGCGAGGACGACGTGCGGGCCTTGCTGGCGCCGCTGCCGTCATCGGAGCGCGAAACCGACTGAGCCGGGCAAGGCGCGGGGTAGGCGGGCAACAAAAAGCCGGGCGTACCCGGCTTTTTGTTGCGGCGGGGTACGAAACTTATGCAGCTTTCTCGTGATGGTAGCCGGTGACGGTATCGACCTCGGTCTTGGAGCCGAGGATCACCGGCACGCGCTGGTGCAGACCTTCCGGCTTGAGATCG
>DYFW01000170.1:760-4645 GCA_020725005.1 Thiobacillus denitrificans | reverse complement strand
TGCTTCGCGCGACGCCCTACGGCAGCGCGAGGCCGAACTGACCCGCCAGCACGAGCAGCGCATGGCCGATCTGGACGCGGAGCGGCAACGTCTATCCGAGGCGCGCGTCGCCGCGGAAGGCATGCGCGCGGACTACAAGGCCCGTCTGGCCGCCCTGCGCGCCGCGGTGAGCGGCGAAACACAGCAGCAGCCGGCCGAAGAGGCCAACACCCTGGAAATCCAGGACATCGAGGCGCGCGTCGTCATGGTGTCCGGCGACCGCATGACGGAGGACGATCACAGTGGCCAAGCGTAACTCCCCAACGGTTCTTGACCAGGCGCTGAACTACATCAAGAACAACGCCACGCAGCAGGTGGCCTGCACGGGCGAACCGACGACCGCCTACGAAGCCTGCGATCCTGCGGCGTGGGCGGCCAGCACCGCGTATTCGCTGGGTGCCGCCGTGCGCCCGACCGCACGCAACACCTTCGTCTACGAGGTCACGACCGCCGGCACGAGCGCGGCGACCGAGCCGACCTGGCCGACGACGCCGGGCAACACGGTGGTCGACGGGACCGTGACGTGGACGTGCCGCACCAACCGCGCGCTTGCCGCCGCGACGATGGCCAGCGGCGACTTCACGGTGGCCAACGGCGACGGCGCCGGCAACACGCCGCGCAAGGTCACGATGGCGGCGAAGTCCGGAGCGAGCGTGTTCCGTACCGCCAGCGCCGATCATGTCGCCATCGTCAAGCCGGGCAACGCGAGCACGCCGCCGGAACTCTTCGAGGTCACGACCTGCACGTCGCAATCGCTGACCAGCGGGAACACCGTGAACTTCCCGACCTGGAAGATCGAGATCGCGGCGGCGACGTGATGGAGGCCGGCATGCGCAAACTCCTGCTTTCGCTTGTGCTGCTCGTCGCCGCGCTGCCCGCCGCCGCGCAGCCCAAGTGCTGGCCGGATCTCACGGTGCCGGCCACGCTGCAGTCCGTGCAACAGGGCCGCACCGCGAAGCCCGGCGAGATCGTGTACGCAGCCTCGTCGGTCGGGCTGGTCTATGGCTGGCACTGCACGGACGCGGCCGGCGTGTGGCATCGCTACGTGGTCGGCGGGCCGTGGACGGCGTTCCGCCCGGACTGGCTCGCAGTGGCCGACGCGCTGTGGCGCGGCACCGAGGCCGACCGCGCGGCGGCATGGACGCAGTACGTGATCGCGCAGGAGATCGACGCGCGGCTCGCCGGCGACGTGGCCGCGCTGGTGGCGCTGATGCCGCCGCCGCCTGCCGAGGTGTGGGTGGTGGCGAAGAACAGTACGTACACGACGCGGCCGACGTATCCGGTGGTGAACGGCATCCGCGGCACGGCGAGCAACGGCCGCGTGGACGTGGGCGCGGCCTGCGACTGTGCGGCCGTGAAGATCGTCAGCGGCACGACGACCTACTGCGGCGTGCTCGGGCGCGCCGACACGGTGGCGGTATGCACGCGGCAGTAGACGAGCGGGACTACACGCTGGCGGGCGACCTGCTCGACCAGGCACGGCGGGAGGCGACGGCGCTGCGCACATCCGCTCGCCTCGCGCGCGACGAGCACACGCGCGCCGCGCGGCTGCGCGTGGCGGCGCTCATCGACGAGTTGGTCACCTACGCCGAGGACCGCGACCGCGCGCTGGCGCAGCGCGTGACGGAATGCGCGCGACTGCGGGCACATCTTGAACACACGGAGGCTTGAGCCATGCGCGGTCAATATCGAGTCTGGATCTCCGGCATCACCATCGGCACGAGCGAGGCGACGGTTTGCGGCATCATCGTGCCGGCGAACGTGATCGCGGAGCTGAATCGCATCGAGCTTATCGGCGCCGCGTCGGCTGCCACCCGCGCGACTTGGCGGTTGCGGCGATTTACGACGGGCACGCCAACGCTGACGGGACCGATCGTCGCCAAGGCCGTCGATCAGGGCAACGCGATCGCGGCCAGCGTGACGTTTGGGACTGGCTGGAGTGCCGCGCCAAGTGGCTACGATGCCGAGTCGGTGGACGCCGGGCAGTTCGAGGCATTCGGGGGACGCGACGTGCATGTCAGTTCGCTGCAGGAGGCGCTCGCACGCATCGGCGGCACGAGCGACAGCCGCTATGACCTGACGGCGATCGCGTCGGCGTCTGCGGCGAACTGCGCGCTGCGGCTCACCTTCACCGAGTAGGCATCGTGCGGGTCTTGTGCGGCCCGCGCCTGCGTGCGGGCGTCGGCGTGCGCCTGATGCCTGTCCGCGCTCGGTCGATCCCGGCGCTTCGCGCCCTGCTGTTTCCGTCCAACGTGAGCGGCACGAGTCAATCGTCGCCCTACGGCGTGATCGAGTTCGCCAATCCGCACACCAACGGCTTTCCGACGCTTGGTCCAGGCAACTCAGGCTGGACCGTGATCCGGCGGGTCAAGCCGCTGCAGCAGACCGGCTACTACGCGCAGTTCTGGTGGTCGCGCGCCGACGGACAGTTTCAAGGGACAGACTTCTATGCGGGCTTCCATCCGTTCCCGCAGAACGCGCTGCCCAGCGGCACGACGCACTACTGGGAGATCGCCACGGAGGGCGGTGATGCGCTGGGTTATGACGACAATACCAATCCGAGGGTGGTGACGCAGAATCAGTGGTACTTGCAAGCGTTCAAGCTGGAGTACAACGGTGGCGCGCCACGCATGTGGTTCTACCCGGCGCTGCCCAACGTCTCGACGAGCAGCGTGATCCGGTTTACCTGCCAGAACGGCTACGGCAGCACGACGCCGCCCAGCCCGAAGATCACGATCGGCAACAGCCCGTGGATGGCCGGGTATCAGGAGGAGCGCGCCTCCTGCCATCACGGCGAGATCAAGATCATCATGGCTGCGCTCAGCGAGGCCGATATCCTCTCGGAGTCGGAGAACATGAGCGCGCTCGTCACGAGTGCGGCGCAGAGCAGTATCTGGTGGGGTAAGAAAGGCTTCACCTCGATCGATGATCTGACCTGCGATTTCGGCACCGGCCGCAGCTTCACGCGTAACGACGCCAGCAATATCCTGACGCTGGGCGAGGCGCTTTAATGACGATAGCGGCAGTCACTGGCCAGAATGCCGGTGCAAATGCGCCTGCCTCGGCGACTGTATCCGTCGCATTCCCGAGCAATGTCCAGGCCGGCAGCCTGATCACGGTCATCGGCTGGCGCTATCGCGGCAGCAATACGGCCTACACGGCCGCCAACTGCACCAAGCTGTCCGGTACGGCAACCCTCGGAACGATCACGCTCGATCGCCAGCACTCAATCGACTTCGGCGGCGGCTGGGGATTTGGGCAGGTGGGTGTGTGGTCGGCGATCGTCACGGCCGGCGGCTCGCTCACCATGCAGATCGGCGGCGGCGATGGTGGCACCTACCAGAGCATCGCTATCCATGAGTTCACGGGTAGTTGGGATTCGACCCGTGTGGAGGCAGTAAACAGCAACGCGACGGCGACAGACAATACGACGCCGGCGCATTCGGGTGACGCTACTTCTGCGGGGGCGGCGCTGTTCATCGGCGGCCTATCCCTTGGGTCAGTGACTACACAGACACTGACCCCAGACGCGGCTTTCACGCAGATTTTCGAAAACGAGGACGGCGCGACCTCGCAGGTCGGCAGTGCGATCTACCGGATCGTGTCTGCTGGCACGACGGATCGGGCGGAGTGGACTGTTCCGACGACCGCTAATGAGGGGTGGCTGGCGGCGGCCGCGGTCTATCGAGAAGCGGCACCAGCGCAAACGCCAGCTGGCTTGAGCGGCCAAGCGCTGTCCATCGATGCGGATCTCGCCTACGCCGCGGCGGACGTGCTGCCGCAGGTGGCGCCGTCGCTGGCGTGGGCGGCGCTGTATGGGGCGGCGGGCGGCGGCGCGGTCACCGA
>DYFW01000170.1:0-750 GCA_020725005.1 Thiobacillus denitrificans | reverse complement strand
GCCAATATCGCGCACAGCCACGCGCTCGACGTGCTGGTGTTGACGCAGGCTCATCAGATTGCGCAGGCCGACATTGCGCACGCACAGGCGGTCGATGCCGTCGCTCTGACGCAGGCGCACAACGTCGATGCTGTCGACGTCACGCACGGGCACGCGCTCGACTCGCTGGCGCTGACGCAGACACACGCCCTGTCGGCCGGCGATGCGCAGCACGCGCACGCGCTGGACGCGCTCGGCCTGGCGCAGGTGCATCAGCTTGCGCACGCCGACGTCACGCACGGGCACGCCGCGGACGGCGACATCGTTCTGGACGGCGCCGCGACGCTGGATCCGGTAGCGATTTCCCACGGCCACGCCGCGGACGGAATCGCGCTTACTCAAACCCACGCGCTCGCGGCGGACGACGTGGCGCACGGGCACGGACTGGATGCGGTCGAGCTCACGCAGGCGCACAGCCTGGCGCACGCCGACGTCGTGCACGGACACGCAGTTGACGCACTCACGCTGGCGCAGTCATTCAACTTGATCGCCGTCGACATCGGTCACGGCCACGCCTCGGACGGCGCTCTGCCGCTGGTACAGGCACACGCCCTCGCGCAGGCCGACATCGCGCACGGCCACCTGCTCGATGTGCTCGGCTCGATCGGCGGCGACCTGCCGCAACTGCCGCCGCCGCGCCCGCCGTTGCAGCACGTCGGCGGCTCGATGGCGATCCATCCTTAAGGAGCAAGTCTCATGGACGCGAAAAAA
>DYFW01000169.1 GCA_020725005.1 Thiobacillus denitrificans | reverse complement strand
TCGAAACTGTCGATGATGGCGTCCCACGACAATTGCGCGGCGCGTGCCGCGGCGGCGCGGCCGAGGCGTTGGCGCAGCGCGCCGGCGCCCGCCAGCGAGACGGCCCGGGCGACGAAGGCCGCTTCGTCCTCGGGCGGCGCGACGAGGCCGTTCTCGCCGTCGCGGATCACCTCCTCCGCGGCGGCGCAATCGTAGGCCACCACGGCGAGGCCGGCGGCCATTGCCTCGATGGTGACGTTGCCCCAGGTCTCGGTAAGGCTGGGGAACAGGAACACGTCGGCCGACGCGTAGTGCGCGGCGAGTACTTCGCCGACGCGGGTGCCGCAGAAGATCGCGTCGGGACGCTTCGCCTGCCAGCCCGCGCGCTCGGGGCCGTCGCCCACCAGCACCAGGCGCACCGCGGGGTCGGCTTCACGCATGGCGTCCCACGCGCGGAACACCAGCGCGAGATTCTTCTCCGCGGCCAGCCGCCCCACGTAGAGCGCGACGGTTTCGTTCTCGCGCACGCCCCACTCGCCACGCAGGCCTGCGTCGCGGCGGCCGGGATGGAACAGCCGGGTGTCGACGCCGCGTCCGATGACTTCGAGGTTCTCGTAGCCGGAGGCGAGAAGCTCGCGGCGGATGCCTTCGGTCGGCACCAGGGTGACATCGGCCTTGTTGTGGAACTTGCGCAGGTAGGCGACGATCGCGCGCCGCAACAGGCCGAGGCCGTAATGGTTGCTGTAGCTGTGGAAGTTGGTGTGGAAGTCGCTCGCCACCGGCAGGCGCAGTTTGTTGGCGGCGGCGAGCGCCGACCAGCCGAGCGGACCTTCGGTGGCGATCTGCACCACGTCCGGCCGCTGCAGCGTCCACAGCTTGGTCAGCGCCGTCTTCGCTGGCAGTCCCATCTTGAGGCCTTCGTAGCGCGGCAGCGCGATGCCGCGCTGCAGGTGCTCGGACAGCGTCGCGGTCGGCTGCGGCGTGTCGCCGGCGTGCTGGCGCGGGCGGATCAGCTGTACCTGATGGTTGCGCACCTGCAGGCCGTCGACCAGGCGGCCGAGCGTCATTGCCACGCCGTTGACTTCGGGCGGATAGGTTTCGGTGACCACCGCGATGCGCAATTGCGGACGCTTCGCAGGCAGGGTCTGGCAGGTGAAGGCAGCCGCATCCATGGCACCGAGCATGCGCGCGCGATGCGACAACGGGATGAAGCCGGGATGACGGTTTGGTGAAACTCAGGCCGCGGCGCGAATGTCCTGGGCGATCGCGCGCAGCAGCAGGATGTCCCGGTAGGCGGCGGGCGTGAAACCCATGCGGGTGCCGCCGCGGTGATCGTGGATGAGGTCGTCGAAGAAGGCATCGACCCCGGGCGTGTTCCACACCTCGGCGAGACGGTCGAGCAGGTGCGGGTAGGCTTCGAGGCCTTCGCCGGCGTCGGACTGGTTGGCGGCCGGCAGGTCGGCGAGCGTGATGTTGAAGTGCTTGCGGCATTCCGCGGCGGCGGCGGCGTAGCCGGCGAGGTCGCCGTCGCGCTGCAGCAGTTCGAGCAGCAGCAGCCAGGGCACCGGCGACTCGGTCGGCGAGGCGCGCAGGTGTTCCTGCAACAGGTGGATGGCAAGATCGCTGTGCCCGTGCGCCATGTAGACCTCGGCCTGGTCGAGGATGTCGTCACGGACCTCGGTGGCTTCCTCGCGCACCGGCTGCGGGATTTCCGCCATGCGGACAGCGGCGGGGGGCGCCACCGGCCCGGACCGGGCGGCGGGCGTCTCGCGGGCGGGCATCGCCGGAGGCGCGGTCCAGTCGTCTTCCAGCAGGCTGTCGACGGTCTGCAGCCGGTGGCGGCGACGCAGCCAGGCCGCCAGGACGACGCCCCCCGCCAGCAGGCCGAGCGCGAGCAGCGCCCAGGGCCAGATCGGCTTCGCCGCTGCCGCGGGCGGGGGAGGAATCGGTGTCGCGGCACGGCGCGCCTCGAGTTCGGCGTTGCGCCGCTGCAACTCGACCAGTTGCGCTTCCAGATGCGCGAGCTTGCGGGTCAACGCGGTGTTCTCGTCCGACAATTCGGTTGCGCTGAGCGGCGGCGGCGGACGGTCGAGGTCGGGCAGGCTGGTATCGAGCTTGAGGGCGAAGGCCGCGTCGCGCTGGCCAGCCATGCGGCGGCCCGACAACACCAGGCGCGGACTGGCAGGCGCTGCCGCCCGCGGGGACGCCGGCCGCGGCTTGACGGCGGGCGTGGCGAGGTGCGGCGCGCGGCGCGGGCGCGCCTGCGCCGTTGCGGCTGCCGGTGTGGGGGGCGCCGCGGGCGGCGCCTCCGGCGCGGCAACGACGGCCGGCTCGACCAGGCCCGGCGGGTCGAGCAGGAGGGCGTATTCGCGCCGCAGCGCGGCGCCGCAGTCGAAAGCCAGGGTGAACTGCAGGATGGGGTCGACGATGGACTGCCGGGTGCGCAGGTGCAGCAGCGCGTCGCCGCCGGCAGGCTCGAGCGTCAACCGGGCCTGGACGGGCGCGGCCACGGCGCCGTCGGCAGGCAGCAGCCGGAAGCAGTCGACGCCATGGGCTTCGGGATCGAGAATGCGGATCGTCGCGTGCAGCGGCTGGCCGAGCGCCGAGTGCGCCGTCAGCTCGCCCAGGCCCAGGCCGGCCGCCGCGCCGGCGTGGCACAGCCCCAGCAGGAAGAAGGCGAATGTCGGTCTCACGCGGTCTTGAATGCGGGGGGGCATGCCTGCTATTCCGGCGATTCGCGCCATAACTTGAGCGTATGCCGCAGTTTGGCACGATTGCCGCGGCAGGTCACCCCAGCAGGATGAGCCCCCACACGACGACGACGTTGATGAGCGCGATCAACACCGCGGCGCTGCCCATGTCCTTGGCGCGCTTGATGAGCTCGTGGTGTTCCAGCGAAATGCGGTCGACCGCGGCCTCGACGGCCGAATTCAGGAGCTCGACGATCAGCACCAGCAGCAGGGCGCCGATCATCAGCACGCGCTCGATCGCGCTGTCGCCCAGGTAGAACGCCAGCGGCACCAGCACGACGAGCAGGAAGACTTCCTGGCGGAAGGCGTCCTCGTGGCGAAACGCCGCCTTGAGGCCGGCCCACGAATAGCCGGCGGCGTTGATCACCCGGGCGAGCCCGGTCTTGCCCTTGAAGGGGCTGACCGGATCATTCATGCAGCAGGCCTGTATGCGAGATCGAGTTCGCGCGCGGCCTTGACGTCGTCGAGCCGCCTGACCGGCAGGCTGTACGGTGCGCCCTTCACCAGTTCGGGGTTGGTCTCGGCCTCGTGCTTGATCTTGATCATCGCCTCGACGAAGCCGTCGAGCGTCTCGAGGCTTTCGGTCTCGGTCGGCTCGATCAGGAGGCACTCGGGCACCAGCAGCGGGAAGTAGGTCGTCGGCGCGTGGTAGCCGTAGTCGAGCAGGCGCTTGGCGAAGTCCATCGCGGAAACCCCCGTCGCGTCCTTCAGTTTCTTCAGCGTGACGATGAATTCGTGGCTCGCGCGGCGCGTCGGAAAGGCAAGGTCGAAGCCGGCGTCGCGCAGGCGCGCCATCAGGTAATTGGCGTTGAGCGTGGCGTATTCGGCGACGCGGTGCATGCCCTCGCGGCCCAAGAGGCGCGCGTAGACGTAGGCGCGCATCAGCACGCCGGCGTTGCCCATGTGGGCGCTCATGCGGCCGATCGACTGCGGGCGGTCGGCCTCGGTCGCGAGGCGATAAAAGCCGTTCTCGTTCAACACGAAGGGGATCGGCAGGAAGGGCAGGAGCCGTTCCGACACGCCCACCGGGCCCGCGCCCGGCCCGCCGCCGCCGTGCGGCGTGGAGAAGGTCTTGTGCAGGTTCATGTGGATGACGTCGAAACCCATGTCGCCGGGGCGTACCTTGCCGAGGATGGCGTTGAGGTTGGCGCCGTCGTAATAGAGCAGACCGCCGGCGTCGTGCACGATCTTCTGGATGTCGGCGATGGTCTTCTCGAACACGCCGAGGGTCGACGGATTGGTCAGCATCAGGCCGGCGGTGTGCGGACCGACCGCGGCCTTGAGCGCCGCGAGGTCGACGCTGCCGGTGGAATCGGTGGGAATTTCCTTCACCGTGTAGCCGCACATCGTCGCGGTCGCCGGGTTGGTGCCGTGCGCCGCGTCCGGCACGATGATCTCGCGCCGCGCCGCGTCGCCGCGCGCGTCGTGGTAGGCGCGGATCATCGCCACCCCGGCGAACTCGCCGTGCGCGCCCGCCATCGGCGCCATCGACACGCCGGCCATGCCGGTCACGTCCTTGAGCATTTCCTGCAATTCGAACATCGAGGCGAGAAAGCCCTGCCCGGTTTCGTCCGGTGCGGCGGGGTGGCGCGCGAGAAACTGCGGCAGCATCGCCAGCGAATTGCACGCGCGCGGGTTGTACTTCATCGTGCACGAACCGAGCGGATAGAACTGCGTGTCGATGGAGAAGTTCTTTTGCGAAAGCCGCGTGTAATGGCGCACCACGTCGAGCTCGGAGACTTCCGGCAGCGCGGGCGCGTCGCGGCGTCGCAGGTTCGCGGGCAGGTCGTCGAGGCTGCCGCTTGCGGCAGGCAATTGGGCCGTGGCGGTGCGGCCGGGGCGGGAATGGTCGAAGATGAGCATGGTGGGTAGACGTAAGGCGTGAAGGGTGAGGGGTGAGGGGCCGGGCGGGGGAGGCGCGATGCGGTCACGCGATCGTTCCTTACCCCTTTTCCCTCACGCCTCACGAAATTATTTCAAAGCAGCCAGCGCGGCGTCGTAGTTCGGCTCCTGCTTGATCTCGGGCACG
>DYFW01000168.1 GCA_020725005.1 Thiobacillus denitrificans | reverse complement strand
TTTCGGGTTTCAGTGCTGCGGTTACTCTTGCAGGACCAGGGTGCTGATGCGCTCGGACCAGTCGCCCGCGCTGTCCTGGACAATTTCCCGCAGCGTCACCTCGCTGTCGGTGATCTGCGTAATCAGGCCGAAGTTCTGGCCCAGGTAGTTGCCTTTCTTGACGTGGTAGATGGCTTTGTCGGGCGTCCGGATCACGGCGTGGGTCACGCCCCCCTTGGACACCACGCCGACCATCGCGAGGGTTTCGAGGGAGAAGGCCTCCAGCGGCTCGCGCGGACGGGTGAGATCGGGCTGCACGCCACCGCCGCCGCCGATCGAAAGCTTTCTTGGCTTGAACGGGTCGGGGAGATCGAACGCACTGTAGGTGAATGGCTCGTATGCCTTGATCTCCGGCAGGGGGTCGATCTTGCCCTGGGCATCCTTGCCGGTATTCTCGACGAAGGACTTGAGGTCTTCGAGGCCATCCCCGCCGCACGCGGAGAGGCCGATCGCCATCAGAACTATGGCCAGGCGTTTCATTGCTTCTTGTCCCCCTTCTTGTCCCCTTTCTTGTCTCCCGACTGCTGCTTCAGGGCGATGATCTCCTCATCGTCCAGATAACGGTACGTCTTGATGATCGCATCCATGTTCAGCACGCCTTCCTTGGTGGGCTCGATGGAGATGTCCTGCAGGGTGACGATGCGGGACAGCTTGGACACGTCGCTGACGAACGCGGCCAGATCGTGGTAGCCGCCGCTCACCTTCACGCGGATCGGCGTTTCGGCGTAGAACTCGGTCAGGGTTTCGGCTTCTGGCTTGAACAGGTCGAACTGCAAGCCCCGCCCCAGTCCCGCCTGGTTGATGTCCGTGATCAGCGCGTCCATCTCCTGCTTGTTGGGCAATTGCTTGAGCAAGGCGCCGAAGGCCTGTTCGATGTCCGCCAGCTGTTTCTTGTAGGCATCCAGATTGATGGCCTGGTTTTTCTTGACGGTGAAGGTGCTGCGCAATCCGGCTTCCTTCTGCTTCGCGGCATCGAGGGCTTCCATGCCTCCCCGCCAGTCGAACCACCAGCCCGCCAGGACGATGGCCGCCAGCAGTACCGCCAGCATGCCCAGCTTGGTCGGGAGCGGCCAGTCCGCCAGGGTTTTCAGGTCCAGTTTGTTGAGTTCGTCGAAAGTCACGATTGGCCTCCCGGGTTCTGGCCGCTCTCGGGGGTCTGTCGCGTCTGATGGACCGACAGGACAAACTCGTTGGCGCGCAGGTTGTTCACGTTGACCGCCTTGATTTCGACCAGGCGCGCGGAATCGAACCAGGGCGAGGCCTCCAGGTTGCGCATCAGGGTCGACACGCGCGCGCTCGACTGCGTATAGCCCGTGATCGTGATGGTGTCGCCCACCTGCTTGAACGATTTCAGATACAGCCCGTCGGGCAGGACCCGGATCATCTGGTCGAACAGGTGCACGACTTCGGTGCGGTTCGATTGCAGCGTCTCGACGACCTGTTTGCGCGCCAGCAGCGCCTGGGTCTGTTCGCGGATCTTCTTGATCTCGCCGATCTGGGCGTCCAGCTTGGCGATTTCCTGTTCGAGATATGCATTGCGGGCGTCCTGGGCGGCCTGCCGGCTGGCGATCACGGTGTGGCCGACGATGACGATCGCCACGCCCGCAGCCACGGCAATGCCGAGCAGGATATTGAACTGGCGCCGCCGCGCGGCGCGCGCAAGCTCACGGTGAGGGAGCAGGTTGATGCGGATCATTGTGGGTCGAACCTCCGCAGGGCAAGGCCGCAGGCGACGAAAAGCGCGGGCGCGTCCGCAGCGAGGGCTTGCGGCCGGATCTTGGCATTGACGGCCATGTTGGCAAACGGGTTGGCCACCATGGTCGGGGCGCCTGTGCGCTGTGCCACCACCTCTTCGATGCCGGGTATCATGGCGCCGCCGCCGGCCAGCAGGATCTGGTCGACCTGGCGGTATTGGGTGGACGTGGTGAAGAGCTGGAGGGCGCGCCCGATCTCCATCGCCAGGGTTTCGCTGTAGGGCTGCAGCACCTCGACGTCATAGCTTTCGGGCAGGGTGCCGCGGCGCTTGGCGCTCTCGGCCTCCTCGCTGCTCATGCCGTAGCGGCGGGAAATCTCGTTGTTGAGCTGGTTGCCGCCGAAGCCGTGCTCGCGGAGATACACCGATTCGTTGTCGTTGAGGATGTTGATGTGCATGTTCTGCGCGCCGATGTCGATGATGGCGACGGTCATGCCGGCGCCGCCGTTGGGCAGCAGGTGCGCGATCTGCTCATACGCCGCCTGGGTGGCGAAGGACTCGACATCCATGACCATCGCCTTGAGGCCGGCGGCCTCGACCACGGCCACGCGGTCCTCGACCTTCTCCTTGCGCGCGGCGGCGAGCAGGACCTGCACGTCGTCCGGACTCGCCGGCGAGGGGCCGAGCACCTGGAAATCGAGGTTCACTTCGTCGAGCGAAAAGGGGATGACCTGGTTGGCCTCGGTTTCCACCTGATTCTCCAGGTCGACGCCCTTGAGGCTGGCCGGCGCGAGGATCTTCTTGGTGATCACCGCCGAAGACGGCAGGGCGAGCGCAACGTTCTTGATGCGGGTACCCATCTGCCGCCACGCGGTGCGGAGCGCATCCGCCACCTGGTCGAAATTGGCGATGTTGCCGTCGGACACCGCGTCCTTGGGTAGCGGCTCGACGACGTAGCGTTCGACGCGGAGCTTGCCCTTGCCGGCGTCCGACAGCTCGACCAGCTTGACCGCCGTCGTGCTGATGTCGAGCCCGAGCATGGGTAGCCCCCGCCCCGACAGCCAGTCCAGATTGATATTCAGGTGCAAGAGGATTTCCTTTACGCTTCTGTGAGTTGGCGCTTTTTGTTGTTATTGTTTTTAGATGCTAGCAACAACACACGGTTTTTAACAGTTTTTTCCTTGCTGCTCCGCACGGAACGAACAGATGTGTCCAATTTCCAACACCACTAACGCCTATAATCGGCGAAAACTTTAGGCAGGCTTTTTAAGGAACAGGATGTTTTCCAAATGGTGGCATTACGCGCTGGCGCTGGTCTTGAGTCTGGGGCTGGTCAGCGTCGCGCTGGCGGGTCTGGCCGCTGCGCTGATCTATCCGAACCTGCCCCCGCTCGAGGCGCTGACCGATTACAAGCCCAAGCTGCCCTTGCGCATCTACACGGCAGACGGCGCCTTGATGGGCGAATTCGGCGAGGAGCGCCGGGCGTTCATCCCCATCGGCCAGGTGCCGGACTACATGAAGCAGGCGATCATCGCCGCCGAGGATGAGCGCTTCTACACGCACGGCGGGGTCGACACCCTCGGTGTGCTGCGCGCCGCGACCTCGAACCTGCTGTCGGGCGGCGCCAAGGAGGGGGCGTCGACCATCACCATGCAGGTTGCGCGCAATTTCTTCCTGTCGAACGAGAAAACGCTCACCCGCAAGCTGTCGGAAGCCATGCTGGCGATGAAGATCGAGCACAATCTCTCGAAGGACAAGATTCTCGAGCTCTACCTCAACCAGATCTACCTGGGCCAGCGCGCCTACGGTTTCGAGGCCGCGGCGCGCACCTACTTCGGCAAGCCCATGCGTGAGCTGACGCTGGCCGAGTTCGCCATGCTCGCCGGCCTGCCCAAGGCACCTTCGCGTTACAACCCAGTGGTCAATTTCCCGCGCGCCAAGGCGCGCCAGGAATATGTGCTCGGGCGCATGCGCACGCTGAAGTTCATCGACCAGCCGACCTACGAGGCGGCATTGAAGCAGAAGCTGGTGATCCGCCAGGCGCGCCGCCATACCGACGTGTCGGCCGACTACGCGGCCGAAATGGTGCGCCAGGCGCTGTTCGAGAAATACGGCGAAACGATCTACAGCTCGGGCTACAAGGTCGTCACCACGCTGGTGCGCGCGCAGCAGGAAGCGGCCAACCGCTCGGTGTGGCAGGGCATTGCCGATTATGACCAGCGCTACGGCTACCGCGGCCCCGAAAAACAGATCACGCTGCCCGCCGACAAGGCCCGGCGCGAAGCCGCCATCGCACAGGCGCTCGAGGACCTGGAACCGGTCAGCGACATGCTGCCGGCGGTGGTCGTGAGCGCGACACCGAAGCTGATCCGCGCCCGGCTCGACGACGGCAGGGAGGTGGAGATCACCGGCAGTTCGGTCAAATGGGCCGAGCAATGGGCCCTGGCCAAAAAGGGACGCCAGTTCGGTCCCGGCGCGGTGGTGCGGGTGCAGGCCGTGGGCGCCAAGCCGCAATGGCGTCTGGCGCAGCTGCCCGAGGTCGAGGCGGCGCTGGTCGCGCTCGATCCTTCGAGCGGCGCCATCACCGCGCTGGTCGGCGGTTTCGACTTCAACCGCAACAAGTTCAACCGGGTGACGCAGGCCTGGCGCCAACCCGGCTCGGCCTTCAAGCCCTTCATCTACTCCGCCGCGCTGGAAAAGGGCTACACGCCGGCGACGATCATCGACGATGCGCCGATCACGCTGTCCGCCGCCGAAACCGGGGGCACGCCGTGGGAACCGAAAAACTACGACGGCAGCACCAACGGTCCGACGCGCATGCGGGTGGCGCTCACCAAGTCGCTCAACCTGGTGTCGATCCGCATCCTGCAGGGGGTCGGCCCTTATTACGCGCGCGACTATATCCGCCGTTTCGGCTTCGATCCCGCGCGCCACCCCCCCTACCTGACCATGGCGCTCGGCGCCGGCAGCGTCACCCCGCTGCAGATGGCGGCGGCTTATGGCGTGTTCGCCAATGGCGGCTACGGCGTCAACCCCTATCTCATCGACAAGGTGT
>DYFW01000167.1 GCA_020725005.1 Thiobacillus denitrificans | reverse complement strand
ACCCCTCTCTGCAAGCCCCTCCGGGCTTTTGCACACTGTTCAGAACACTACCTCAAGGTCTGGGATCTTCTTGTGCGCGTATTCCATTGGACGCTGGTGGTTTCCTTCACCACCGGCTACCTGATCACGAAGAAATTCCCGCTGCATGCCTATGCGGGTTATGCGATCCTCGCCCTGGTCCTGATCCGGATCGTTTGGGGCTTCGTCGGCACCCCCTATGCGCGCTTCTCGGCCTTCACCTACAGCCCGCGCGAGACGCTGCAGTACGTGCTTTCCGCCCTGCGGGCCGCGCCGGCGCGCGAATACCTCTCGCACAACCCCATGGGCGCGATGATGGTGTACGTGCTGCTCCTCTTGCTTCTGTGCAACGCGGTGGTCGGGACGATGCTCTACGGCGCGCAGCAGCTCGAGGGGCCGCTCGAGGGCATCGTTCCTCTCGAATGGGACGAGACCCTGTTCTCGGTGCACGCCTTCATGGCGAAAGCCCTGCTGACGCTGGCGGCCTTCCACCTGTTCGGCGTGCTTTGGGCCACCTGGTGGCACCGCCAGAACTACTTCCTCGCGATGGTGACCGGTTACAAGTCGGTGTTCACCCGGCGCTCGCAGCGCCGGGGCACCGGCGGAGTGTGGTCGCCGGAGGAGCGCGAGAAGTACCGTCGCGAGCAGGCGCGCTGAGGCGAGCGGGTCCGGCCCCTTCTCCCGGATCCGAACGCCCGGTCCATACGGCAGTCGCCGGTCGGCGTCGGGCGCCGCAGGCAGATTTGCCGCTCGGCACGGCCGGGCCGGCCGCCGGCCCCACCGGGGGCCTCGAAAGCCGCACCGATCGGCCACGATCGGCGAAACAGCACTTCAACAGGCACCGTTCCCCGCCGTTCGCCGCATTCCCCGGCACGAATACACCCGCAGCGGACACACGGAAAAAAGGCGCGCCTGCCGAAGCAGGCGCGCCTTTACCCGAGCTTATGCCGGCCAATCAGCGCCAGGTATAGCGCATCGAGACACCGGCAAAGGTGGTTTCCTGCGTTTCGTCCTGGGTCAGGAAGGTACCGTCGCTGTAGAAGGTCCTCGACCACAGCCAGTCGTTGGTGCTCCACTGATTGTGGATCGCATCGAACCGCAGCGCCAGATCCTTGTTCATGGCGTACTCGGTGAAAAGCTTCAGCGTCGCCACGGTGTACTTGACGTCATCGATGACGGGCACCGAGGCCGAGCTTGCCAGTCCGTATTTGGCGAGGTTGTGCGAATAGGACAGGTCGCCGCCGACCTTCCACTTCGAGCCGAGCGTTCCGCGCAGCCCCAGACCGAACGCCTCGGTCAGCACACTCAGGTCCGCCAGCCAGTCGTTGGTGCCGGTCCGCGACAGGTTTTCCTGACGTGCCAGCTCGCGCGAAGCCCAGGCGCTCGCCTGCCAGTTCGTCGAGAGCACATAGGCGCCGTCGATGGACCAGAAGGTACCGTAGCCTTCGTCGACACCGTATCCGCCGCCCTTGAAGTCGTCCTCGAAGGCGTCGGCTGTCAACTGCAGCGAAAGGGCTTCGGTCGGCATCCAGTCGAAGCGCGCGCGCAGCTTCTTGCGATCGCGATCCGCGAGATGGTAGGGCACGGCGTAGTAGGTTCTGGCGGACGTCTCCTGCTCCAGCCGCGAGCCGGTACGCTCGCTCTGAACGAGCGAGATCGAACCATTGACCGTGTCCGACAGCGACCGGGCCAACTCGACCCGATAGGCCGTCTCCTCGGTGCGCTTGCGGGTGGTCACGAGACGCACATCGTAGACGTCGCGCTTCTTCTCGTCGTAATCGACCCCTGCCGTGACCTTGAAGCCGGCCGGCAGCATGTAGCGCGCCTCGAGCTTGCCGGTGCTGGTCTCGAAGTCCCGCGTCTCGTTGAACCCGTTGAAGGTGCCGGTCGAAGCCGAGTCGAAGTACCGCAACTGCGGCGTCTGGTCGTCACGTTCCTCATGACGCCAGTCCGCCACCAGGGTGAGCTTCTGCAGCGGGCGGGCACTCAGCCCGACCTGCGCCAGCGTCGTCTGGAGCTCGCCGCCCAGATCGGTCCGCCCGACCAGGGAAGGATTGACGAACGAGTCGTCCTGATACGCGAAGCTGCGTGCCAGCTTGAAATTGGCCCGGGTCAGCGGCGTGAAGCTGTAGCCCCCGGACAGATAGACCTGGTGGGCATGGTTGTCGGGCGGCAGCGCGATCAGGTCGCTCGGGAAAGCGCGCCCTGCGATCCTGAGCGCCGAGTTGTCGTTCTCGAAGAACGAGCCGTAGTAGCCCCCGGTGAGTTGCAGACGCTGGCCCGTATAGGCCAACGCCACATCGACCTGGCTCATCGTGTGGTCGATCGGCTCGGCTACGAAGTTGACGGCACCGGTGAGACGCTCTCCGAACAGGCGCGCGCCGTGCTTGGTTTCCTGCTTGACCCGCATCTGCACGTCGAAACCGCCGCCGATCACGTACTGCCCGCCGACGCTGATCCCCTCGCGCTCGGTGCGCAGGCGCTTCTCGTAGAAGGACGGTGCGCCATTGATCTCCACCACGTCATTGCCGATGCCGGCCAGACGGGAGTTCACGACGTACTGCGAATAGCGGGGGGACTGGTCGTATTCCAGGAAGTACTTCCAGTCGCCCTGGACCGAATGCTCGAAGCGCAGCCAGCGGCTGTCCAGCCCCAGGTTGCGCCCCGTCAGGCGGAGCCAGCGCCCGGAGTCGTCGTCGCCGCGAACCACGTCGACGTTGGCGATCCCGTAGACGCCCTCCTCGCGCAGCCCGGTGTATTGGCCGAAGCGCGCGGCGTCCTCGGTCAGGTAGCCCAGACCCAGGCTCAGGGAGCTGTGGGGCTGGATCAGGCGGGCAACGGCGTCGTCTTCCGCCCGAACGGGACCGAAAGCGGCCGCGAGCGAGGCTGCGATGATGCTCAGGCTCACGGCACGAAGCTTATCCACTTTATGCATGTTCGTTCTCCCCTGTCAGCGGCGCAGCGCGCGGCCGGCACCCGTATCGCCGAACGGGTTGTTGGTGCCATGGATGCTCGTGTGGCAGTTCAGGCAGCCACGTCCGACCACCACTCGGGTGCTGAAGGCCGCCGTCGCGCCGTCCGGAGTGGGAATCAGACCCTGGTGCGAGACCGGCTCATGGCACTGCTGGCACAGGAACGGTGCGCGCTGCTTGAGCAGGTTGTCGTTCACGCTGCCGTGCGGGGTGTGGCAGATCGTGCAGTCCTCGGTGACCGGCTGATGGCTGCGCACGAACGGGCCACGCTTTTCCATGTGGCAGGCGTAGCAGGTCTGGACCACGCTGTCGCGCTTCATCAGCTTCGGACCGGCCGAGCCGTGCGGGTTGTGGCAGTCGGCGCAGATGACCTTGCCTTCCGGGATCGGATGGTGGTTCGGGCGCATGACCTGGGCGCGCTGCTCCTTGTGGCAGCTGAAGCACACTTCGGGCTGGGTTTCGCGCTGACGAACGGGGTCGTTCTGCTGGTGGATCTTGTGACAGGACGTGCATTCCATGTCGGCGGCCGCGTGCGGGCCGGTTTGCCAGTGCATGCGGGCACCGCCCTGGTGGCAGTTCAGGCACACCTGGTTGCGCTGGGCGATCGGCGTGGACGACTTCGGGCCGAAGTTGATCTCCGGCTCGGGGCGCTCGCTGACGCCTTCCGGTTTGGTGATGTGCGTCGGACTTTCGCCGTGGCAGCTCGAACAGGTGCTCGCCTGCTTGTTGCCCAGCACGCCGTGGGCCGTCTTGCCGATCGACAGGATCGGCTTCAGTTCACCCTCGTCATGGCAGCGCGTACAGAGCGCGTCGCCCCGGGAAACGATGTCCTTTCTCGGCGCGGCCTCCTCCGCGACCGATGCGCCCCCTGCACCCAGCAGTGCGAGGCCGAGCAGCGCCGCCGGTATCCAGCGGCGGATGAATCCCGATTTCAATCTCACCTGACTCCCCTTTAGTCTTGCTGCGATTGCTTGTAATGCCGACGGCAATCAGCCGCCCCCCTGAGACATCTGCCGCCTCACGTCCCCACGCTCATCCGCGCACGCGCGCGCATGGTCGGCTCGCCGAGGCCACGCTCGCCGAACCGGATCCGCGAATCGCCTCCCCGACGTCCGCGACTTCGGCGAGCGAACGGCTTACAGCGAAAGAATCCACTGCACGACGTTCTTCACCGCGGCCGGGTCGTCGGTCTTGAGGACCTCGTGGTCTTCTTCGTTGCCTTCGACCTTGACCTTGCTGGGCACGGTGACATGCTTGGTCAGCTTTTCCTCGGCCTCGGGCTTGCCTTTGTATTTGGCCGCGGTCTCCTTGAAGGAGGGACCATCCTTCTTCTTTTCCACTGCGTGACAGGTCAGGCACTTGCTCTTGCGCACCAGCGCGTCCGCTGCCGCCGCGTCGACGGCGGCAGCGGGAACGCTGACGGTGGAGGTGGCGAGGGCGAAGGCGATCAGGCTCAGGCGATTCATGACAGCTCCTAACACGAGGGAGCATGGTCGACGCATGCTCCTGGATTTCCCGCGGGATGATACGCCGGACAGGTATATGTAACTACTCCTTTCGTAGTATGTCTGTCGCAATCCCGCAACAAGCCCTTGAAAACCAAAGAACCAGCGCGGCTTCAGTGGGTCATATCCCCCACGCGAGACGATCTGCCATCTATTACTTTTGACCAACGTCAAATCCATTCCGGGTTCGCCCGGAGGAAACGATGGCAGAGTGCCGGGCGTCAGTTCTTTCCCGACGCTCGTCACATCGACGGCGCTCCGTGTGACTTCCCGGGGCGATTCGCGGCCGCGACGCCGCAGCGACACGGTTGCCCGCCCACCCATCAAGCAAGGAGA
>DYFW01000166.1 GCA_020725005.1 Thiobacillus denitrificans | reverse complement strand
GCGGCACCTGCGTCAATGTCGGCTGCGTGCCGTCCAAGATCATGATCCGCGCCGCGCACATCGCTCATCTGCGCGCGGCGAGCCCGTTCGACGACGGCATCGCGGCAGCAACGCCGGCCATCCTGCGCGAGCGGTTGCTTGCCCAGCAGCAAGCGCGCGTCGAGGAACTGCGCCGCGCCAAGTACGAAAGCATCCTGGACGGCAATCCATCCATCACGCGGCTGGCGGGCGAGGCCCGGTTCAAGGACGCGCGCACGCTGACCGTGGCGACTGCAGACGGCGGCACACGCGAAGTGAGTTTCGACCGCTGCCTGATCGCGACCGGCGCGAGTCCGGCGATCCCGCCGATCCCCGGCTTGAAGGACACGCCGTACTGGACCTCGACCGAGGCGCTGGCGAGCGACACGCTCCCTGAGCGGCTGGCAGTGATCGGCTCGTCGGTGGTGGCCGTCGAACTGGCGCAAGCTTTCGCCCGGCTGGGCAGCCGGGTCACGATCCTGGCGCGCAGTACGCTGTTCTTCCGTGAGGACCCGGCCATCGGTGCGGCCGTCACCGATGCCTTCCGCGCCGAAGGGATCAAGGTGCTGGAACATACGCAGGCGAGTCAGGTGGCTTATCGGGACGGCGGATTCGTGCTCATGACCGGGCAAGGCGAGCTCTCCGCCGACAAGCTGCTGATCGCCACCGGCCGCAGCCCGAATACGCAGGCAATGAATCTGGCAGCGGCGGGCGTGGCGGTAAACAAGCAGGGGGCCATCGTCATCGACGCGGCGATGCGCACCAGCGCGCCGGACATCTACGCTGCCGGCGACTGCACCGACCAGCCGCAGTTCGTCTATGTGGCGGCGGCGGCCGGCACCCGTTCGGCGATCAACATGACCGGCGGCAAAGCGGCGCTCGACCTGACCGCGATGCCGGCCGTGGTCTTCACCGACCCGCAGGTCGCCACGGTCGGGCTGTCCGAAGCCGAGGCCCACCTCAAGGGAATCGAGACCGACAACCGCACCCTCACGCTCGACAACGTACCGCGCGCGCTCGCCAACTTCGACACGCGCGGTTTCATCAAGCTGGTGATGGAGGAAGGCACGCGCCGGCTGATCGGCGTGCAGGCGGTCGCGCCGGAGGCGGGCGAACTGATCCAGGCGGCCGCGCTGGCGATCCGTGCCCGGATGACGGTGGAAGAACTGGCCGACCAGTTGTTCCCCTACCTCACGATGGTCGAGGGGCTGAAGCTGGCGGCGCAAACCTTCAAGAAGGACGTGAAGGCGCTGTCCTGCTGCGCCGGCTAGAAATTGAGACGGAAGCCGGTGGTCAGGATGTAGTCGTTTCGCAGCGCGCTGCCGTTCAGGTGCTGCGAGACCGGTATCTGAATGCCCGCTTCGAGCACCCATTTGCGGGTCACATACTGCACGGTCGGCGTCAGGAACAGCGTCGTGCCGCCCGAGTTCGGATCGTCAGCCCCATTGACCCGATCCTTGGCGACATGAATCAGGTTGGCCTCCAGCCCGCCGTAGAGAAAGCTGGGGACGCCTTCGCCCAACGTGCCGGGCCACAGCCGGCGCTGGACCGACAGATCGAGGCGGCTGACCGCGCCGGCGCGGAAGCTGTTGGCCTCGCCGTTGCGCTGATGGGCGAGCTGGACGTCCCAGCCCCAATCCAGGGATTGGAACGACGCCACCGCGCCGCCTTGCCAGTCCCAAGAGCCAGAACCCGGCTGGAGCATCGGCGGCAGCCGTCCAAGGCGGTCGGAAGCGTGGTCATCCCCGGTCGGCGCCTTGACGCCGAGAAACGGCGCGATGCGGAAGGTATGCCCCGTCGCGTTGGCTTCAAAGGCCGTGTAGCGGCCCATGAACATCGCATCGCCAAAGCCCGACTGGCTGCGCGTCGCGTCCGCCCCGCCCACGTTCATCGACAGCCGCTTGTCTGCATAAGGCAGCACCGCGAACACGGCAAAGTCGCGGGTGACGCCGTAGCCCAGCACGGACATCAGACCGGAAACCTCCATGCGGCGGTTCATCGGTGATGGATCGTCGGTGCTCTTCATGTAGACGAACTGCTCGCGCAGAATCCACTCGTCCTTGGAGATGGGCAAGGCTGTGTTGAAGGTCAGCGGCGCTGCGTTGGCGGCCCCCGCCGCAGCGCACAGCAGCGCCGCCGTCGCGATGCATCCGGGCCGGGGCTTCATTTGGTTTCTTCCCTGGATACCTTCGCCTCGCCGGGCGTAAAGCCGGCGTCATGGATAAGCTGCTTGTAGCGGGCGATGTCGGGCTGCGTGCCCGGCTTGAGTTCAATACGCACGTTCTGGTCTTTCAGGCTCGCAGCCGCGTGATCGACTTCGTCCGCCTTGCGGAGGCTCTTCTCCAACCCATAGGCGCAGAACGGGCAGGTCATGCCCTTGACGGCAATGTCCACCACCTGGCGCTCCGCGCCGAAGGCCATGAGTGGCAGGCAAAGCGCCAAGGCTGCTGCCAGGTGTTTCAGATAGGGTCTTTGCATGACGATGATCTCCTTCGAGGATGGGAGGCTCAGACCCCGAGCCAGATACGGATCGGCAGCGCCAGATAGGCGGCGAAGAAGCCGATGCCCCAGATGGCGGCCGAGACACCATGAATCCGCCGGTTCCAGCGCTGGGCGCGCTCGCACAAGCGCCCCAGCTCGGGATCGCTCGGGCAGGCGCGACCAGGCCGGTAGAGCAGCCAGCCGGAGGCCAGCAGCATCAGCCCAGAGCCCGCGAACGCCCAGGTCTTGTGCAGGGCCAGCGTGACCAGGAACGGCACGGCGCTGGTGACGGCCGCCACGGCGGCACCCAGGCCCAGCGTGACGAACAGGATCGGCAGGGCGCAGCAGATCAGCGTGCCGCTTGCGGCGAACAGCGTCAGCCAACTGACCGTGTTTTGCCGAAGCCGCGAGGGGTCGGTCTTCATAGCGCGCCCTACCAGGTGAGCCAGGGGAAAAAGGCGAACCAGCCATTGAGCAGATACAGGCCGGTGAGCATCAGCAGGATGCTGCCGGCCAGTTCGAAAGTCCTTTGGTAGCGTCCGAGCGGTTTCATATGCTCGATCCGCTCCAGCGCGGCCGCCGCCAGAGCCAGGGGAATCGCGCGTCCGATGGCGAAACTGGTCAACATCGCCGCGCCGAACAGCGGCGAGCCGCTACCCGCCGCCACGCCCAGCAGCACGACGAGCGCCGGGGCGCAGGAGGGGCAGACGGCGACCGAGAACGGGATGCCGAGCGCGAACGCACCCCAGCCGCTGGCGACACGCTTGGCCTTGAAGCCGAGCGCCGGCAACGGCAACTTGATCCACCCGGTCCACAGCAGACCCAGAATGATCAGCCAGGGGCCAAGCAGCAGCCCCCACCAGCGCCCGGCCAGCGCCTGCACCCCTTGGCCGCCGAGTCCTGCCACCGTTCCCAGCAAGGCATGCGCAGTGATCAGACCCGCGATGAAAGCCAGTCCGTAACGGATGGCCTCCCGTGGCTCGCGCGCCCGCGTCACGTAGGCGAGCGGCACCGGCAGCGCGGCAATCGCCAGCGGGCTCAGGCTGAAGAGCAGCCCAGCCAGCAGGCTGATGCCGCTGGCGGCCCACACGCCTTGGGAGGACAGTTGGCGTAGGGTCTCAAGCTCCATCGCCACGCTCCCCATCGCGCCGACGCAGTTCTGCCACAAGCTGTTCGACGGTCGGCAGCGTGGTGAACACCAATTCGCCGTCCACGGCGAGCGCGGGCAGCGTCAGTACACCCAGATCGACCGCGCGGTCGAGGTCATCGAGGACATTGACCTCGCGCCACTCGATACCGGGCATCGTTTCAGCCGCCGCCTTGAGCGCCGTCGTCGCCCCCGCGCACTTGGCACAACCTGGAGTAAAGAACAGCTCGATCTTCATGTGCGCTCCGCCTCAAAGCTGACCGCTTCCAGTGCCGCCAGGATCGGGCAGTCATCGACCGGCAGCGAACCGCCAGCGCACTCGGCGATCAGCACGTCGAGCGCGGCGGACATCTTCTGGATGGCGCGAATCTTGGCGGCGAGCTGGAGTTTCTTTTCGATGGCGCGGCTCTTCACGTCGTCGCAGCAAGCGCCGTCGGCCTGGCGCAGATGCAGCAGGTCGCGAATCTCTGCGAGCGTGAAGCCGCAAGCCTGGGCGTGCTGGATGAAGCGCACTCGGCGCACCGCATCCTCGCCATAGAGGCGATAGCCGCTATCGGTCTTGCTTGCCGGGGCGAGCAGCCCCTCGCGCTCGTAATAGCGCAGCGCGTCGGGGCTGATGTCACCCGCCTTGGCGAGCTTGCCGATGGTCAACATCACGGCTGGCCAAGGCCGGCGGCGCGCAGGCTGGCTTCATCGATGCCGCGACCGGCGCAGCAGTCGGCAAGCCGGCCGTCGATCGCCACTGCCGGCACCGAGCGCACGCCGAGCGTCTTCGCGCGCTGTGCCACGGCGATGTCACGCATGTCGAGCATATCGACTTCGCACGACGGGCAGGCCAGGCTCTTTACAAGGGTTTCAACATCGGTGCAGGCCGGGCAGCCGGCGCTGAACACCTCGACTTTGCGTTTGGTAGTCATTTCAAGGCTCCTGTTGATGTTCGTGATGAGTTGCAGCTACGCGGATGCGTGCTACCCCGTCACGATTTCACGATAAACCTTGGAGCGAACTCCAGAGTCAAGGGGGCAGCCGGACGAATGAAGGCCACATCATCGAATCCACGCTTTCAAGGGCGTGCCCCCCATGCGGGGGCTTTTCCTTCTCATGGAACGTGGTGGCGACAGGTTGCCGATTCCCGGACGACGGGCGCCCGCGCCTGCCGCACGCTTCCCGCATGTTCGCTGGCGTTGCCGGCAGCATGCCCAGGCAGTCGAGACCTTCGAG
>DYFW01000165.1 GCA_020725005.1 Thiobacillus denitrificans | reverse complement strand
TCCGGTAGATGCGCTCGCCGCCCTCGGGCTTTTCCGAGGTGATGGTGAGCCCGAGTTTCTTCTTGAAGGCCCCGGCGAAGGTGCCGCGCACCGTGTGCGCCTGCCAGCCGGTGGCCGCGCAGATCTGGTTGATGGTGGCCCCTTCCGGTCGCTGCAGCATCTGGATCACCGTGGCCTGCTTGCTGTTCTCGCGGGTGCGTGGCTTGCCTTCGACGCCGACCTTGAGCAGTCGCTTGGCCGCGTCCTGTTTTTCTTGCGCCCAGTTGGCCTCTGCGGCCGACACGGCGGCCTCGACCTCGGGGTCGGGGTGAAGGGTGGCCGGCGTCGGCCGGGCGCGCCCCAGGGCGTCGTAGCCCTCGGCGGCGACGAACCAGTCGGTGCTGTCGCGGGTGATCAGGGCCCTGTTGAACAGCCCCTCCAGCACCTTGGTGCGGGCACCGCCTTTGATGTTGTCGGGGAACCACTCGATCTTGCCGCCGGTGTGTTCGATGGCGTAGGCGAGGATGGCGTGCTGGGCAGGGGTCAGTTGGATGGTGGTCATTTGATGCTCCTTCGTGGTGGTTGATGGTGTGGTCATGAACGCGCTGTTCGCAGTCGAAGCCAAGCGTTTTCCGCTTCTTTCTCAGTCCGGCTTTGCGGCCTGACGGCCAGCCTCGTAAGCGGCCAGCAGGGCGCTCTTGACGCCCCAGACGCTGACCTCGTGGAAGTCCATCCGGTCGCTGTTGCGGGTTTCCAGGGTTTCGATGAACAGGTGGTCCAGCGCGATCTGCTGAAGCAGGGTTTCGAGGGCTTTGTCGGCTTGCTTGCTCATGTGCTTCTCCTTGCGACGTCGTTGATGGTGATGGCATGAACGCGCTGTTCCGGAGAGAAGCCAAGCTGAATCTGATCGGGGGCCGCACCAATGCTTGATGGAGATCATGGGACTGTCGATTCGCGCCTACGCCCGGCACCGAGGCGTGTCGGACACCGCCGTGCACAAGGCTATTCGTGCCGGGCGGATCACGCCGGAGGCCGACGGCAGCATCGATCCGGACAAGGCCGACCGGGAGTGGGCGAAAAATTCCGACATGCCCAAGGAGGGCACTAAGCGCCGCGCTGAAACGGTCGCAGTCAAGGAGCATGCCGGCGAGCCGGTCGCTCCGGCATTGAATGCGGGCGGCACGTCGCTGCTGCAGGCCCGCACCGTCAACGAGGTGGTCAAGGCGCAGACGAACAAGGTGCGCCTGGCCCGCCTCAAGGGAGAACTGGTCGACCGGGCTCAGGCCATCGCCCACGTCTTCAAGCTCGCCCGGGCCGAACGGGACGCCTGGCTCAATTGGCCGGCGCGCGTCTCGGCGCAGATGGCGGCGAAACTCGGCGTCGACACTCACACCCTGCACGTCGCGCTGGAGACCGCCGTGCGGGAGCACCTGCAGGAACTGGGCGAGATGCGCCAGCGGGTGGACTGATGGAATCCGACAACACGCCGCGCCGCGGCTTGTGGCGGCGGAGACTTATGTGAGCGAAGCGAACGTTGGTCAAAGCCACTACGAGGGGGCGCTCGATATCGAGCGCGCCTGGCGCGAGGGGCTGATGCCCGACCCGCTCTTGACCGTCTCCGAGTGGGCTGACCGGCACCGCATGCTTTCCAGCAAGGCGTCCGCCGAGCCGGGCCGCTGGCGCACCAGCCGCACGCCGTATCTGAAGGCGATCATGGATTGCCTGTCGCCCATGTCGCCCGTCGAGCGTGTGGTGTTTATGAAGGCGGCGCAACTGGGCGCGACCGAGATGGGCAACAACTGGATCGGCTACGTGATCCACCACGCCCCCGGCCCGATGATGGCGGTCTCGCCCACGGTGGAGATGGCCAAGCGCAACTCCAAGCAGCGCATCGACCCGCTGATCGAGGAGTCGCCGGTGCTGGCCGAATTGATCGCGCCGGCCCGCAGCCGCGACGCCGGCAACACGATCCTGGCGAAGGAGTTTCGCGGCGGCGTGCTGGTGATGACGGGCGCGAATAGCGCCGTGGGCCTGCGCTCGATGCCGGTGCGCTACCTGTTCCTCGACGAGGTCGACGGCTACCCATCCGACGTCGATGGCGAGGGCGATGCGATTTCACTCGCCGAGGCGCGCACCCGCACCTTCGCCCGGCGCAAGATCTTCATCGTCTCGACGCCGACGATTGCCGGCGCCAGCAGCATCGAGCGCGAATACGAGGCCAGCGACCAGCGCCGCTATTTCCTGCCGTGCCCGCACTGCTCGCATCGGCAATGGCTGCGTTTCGAGCAGCTGCGCTGGGAGAAGGGGCGGCCGGAGACGGCGGCCTACGTGTGCGAGGCGTGCGACGAACCGATCCAAGAGAGCCACAAGACCTGGATGCTGGAGCACGGCGAATGGCGCGCAATGGCCCCCGAGAACTGCGGCAAGACGGCGGGCTTCCACCTGTCGTCCCTTTACAGCCCGGTGGGCTGGCGTAGCTGGCGGGAGATTGCCGCCGCTTGGGAGAGCGCAGTGAACAAGGAATCCGGATCGGCGGCGGCCATCAAGACCTTCAAGAACACCGAACTCGGCGAGACCTGGGTCGAGGAAGGCGAGGCGCCCGACTGGCAGCGACTGATCGAGCGGCGCGAGAACTATCCCCTCGGACGCATCCCGGCCGGCGGCCTGCTACTGGTGGGCGGGGCCGACGTGCAGAAGGATCGCATCGAGGCCTCCATCTGGGCCTTCGGGCGCGGCAAGGAGTCCTGGCTCGTCGAGCATCGCGTGCTGATGGGTGATACCGCCCGCGACGCGGTGTGGAAACGACTGGCCGAGCTGATCGCCGAGACCTGGACGCACGCTTCCGGGGCGCAGTTGCCACTCGCCAGGTTTGCCCTGGATACCGGCTTCGCCACACAGGAGGCCTACAGCTTCGTGCGGCTGGCCCGCGATCCCCGCCTGATGGCCGTCAAGGGCGTGAGAAGTGGAACGATGGGGGGCGCGGCCTTGATCGGCACGCCGACGGCGGTCGATCTTTCCCGGGGCGGCAAGAAGCTGCGCCGGGGCATCAAGGTGTTCTCGGTCGCCGCCGGCATCGCCAAGCTGGAGTTCTACAACAACCTGAGGAAGAGCGCGGACGTGGCCGACGACGGCGTCACGATCCGTTACCCCGCCGGCTTTGTGCATCTACCCAGGGTCGATGCCGAGTTCGTCCAGCAGCTCTGCGCCGAGCAGCTCGTCACCCGGCGCGATCGCAACGGCTTCGCTATCCGGGAGTGGCAGAAGATGCGCGAGCGCAACGAGGCGCTCGACTGCTACGTGTATGCCCGCGCGGCGGCGAGTGCCGCCGGCCTCGACCGCTTCGAGGAGCGGCACTGGCGCGAACTGGAACGACAGCTCGGGCTGCCGCCGCCTACCGACGCGGACACAACGAGCGGTTCGATCAACGAGGCCACCCAGCGAGGTGGCCTTGCTGCTTCTGGAGCCCCGAGAACGAGCCGGCGCGTGATCAAGAGCCGCTGGCTTTCCTGAAACCTGAAGGAGATGTTTCCCATGAGTCTGCAAACCCAACTCAACAGCTTCGTCCTGCGCGTCGCCGAGGAATTCAACACCGTCAAGGGCCGCACCGGTACCCTGACCAATCTGACCACGACGGACAAGTCGAGCCTGGTGGCGGCGATCAACGAACTGAAGGCCGCCATCCTGACGGCGGCGGCCATCGACGATGCCACCGTCACCACGACCAGCACCTACTCGTCGTCGAAGATCGTCTCGGTGCTCGACGCCCTCAAGGCCGACATCCTGGGCGGTGCCGACCCCGCCTACGACACCCTGCTCGAACTCCAGCAGGCGCTGCAGAACGACCAGACCGGCATCGCCGCGCTCACCGCCGCCATCGACAAGCGCGTGCGCTTCGATGCGGCGCAGACGCTGACCGTCCCGGAGCAGCAGCAGGCGCGCAGCAACATCGGCGCGGTCGCCGCCGCCGACGTCGGCGACACCAACACCGACTTCGTGGCGATCTTCAACGCGGCACTGGTGTAAGCGATGAGCCTCGTCGCGCAACTCTCCGCGCTCGCCGCCCGCATCGGCACCGAGATCAAGGGACTGATCCGTCCCGACCATCCGGGGCTGGCCCGGGCCTGGGCGAATTTCGGCTACGTCGGCGGCGCGGTCGATCTGCGAGCCGCGCACAACGTGGCGTCCGTATCACGCCTCGCCGCCGGCCGCTACCGCATCACCTTCGCCACGCCCTTCGCCGACGCGGATTACTGCTGGGTCGCCACCGGCAGGAGCAACGTCTCGACCGGCACGATCAGGTTCGCCGCCGCTCGCTCCACCACCGACGGCAAGACGACCACGACGCTCGACATCGTGTGCATCACCAGCGCCGGTTCGCTTGCCGACACCACGGAAATCAACCTGGTGGTCTATCGATGAGCACGCCGACCTACACAGAGGCCCAATTGCAGGCCCTGCGCGATGCCCTGGCCCGTGGCGAGAAGCGCGTGAGCTTCGGCGACAAGACGGTCGAGTACCGCACCGTCGAGGAACTCAAAGCCGCCATCGCCGAGGTCGAGGCCGCGATGCACAAGGATGCCGTGGCCACGGGTCTCTATCCGCGTGCGCCGCGCCAGATCCGGGTGACGACCGGGAAGGGTTTCTGATGGGCTGGTTCGGAATCATCAGACGCCGGCTCTTCGGCGGCACGCCCACCTACGACGGTGCAGGCCTCGGCCGGCGCACGCTCGCCTGGACGGTGGCCAACCCCGGCGCCGTGGCGGCGCTCGCCTACACGCAGGAACAACTGCGTGCCAAGAGCCGCGACCTCGCGCGCCGCAACGCCTGGGCCGCCGCCGGCATCGAGGCCTTCGTGGCCAACGCCATCGGCACCGGCATCAAGCCGCAGAGCATGGTG
>DYFW01000164.1 GCA_020725005.1 Thiobacillus denitrificans | reverse complement strand
CCCTTCCAGCCCACGGTGGTGCGCGGCTTCTCGAAATACACCCGCATCACGATGATGAGCTCGTGCGCCAGTTCGTCGGCCAGCGGCTTGAGATGCCGCGCGTAGTCGAGCGCGGCGGCCGGATCGTGGATCGAACAGGGGCCGACGACGACGAACATGCGGTCGTCCGCGCCACGCAGCACGTCGTGGATCGCGCCGCGCGCGCGCGCCACGTGGTTGTGCACGGCGTCGCTGGCGCGCAGTTCGCGCATGATCTGCATCGGGGCAAGCAGTTCACCGCTTTGCTCGATGCGCGTGTCGTCGGTTCGAAGGGCAGTCATGTCGGCTCCAGTGGGTGATGCCGGGGCCTGCCGCGGCCTAAACAAAAAACCGCCAGCAGGCTGGCGGTTTCGTTCGGCTTTGCTGGGTGCTTCAGCGCCTCCCGACCGCCTGGGGCGTGGGATAAAAGAAGCTGAAGGCGAAGCAGGTGGTCCGGCGCATGGGGGGAGTCTATCAAATACGGCCTGTTCACGCCAAGCGCGCTGAAATAGAATGGATTTCAGGCGATTACGGCGCGCCCGCACAAGAACGAATGCCGCCCCCTTGCAGGCAGGACAGACAATGGCTCAACGCTCCGACCTTCCTTACACCGGCCGGGAATCGCGACGCGACAGGCGCTTCCAGGTTTCCCAGCAGGCGCTGATCGCGCAACCGGGCTTCGCCGACATCGCGTGCGAAATCCGCGATTTCTGCATGGGCGGCCTGTTCCTCCAGTTCACCAATCCGCAGACGGCGCTCGCCTCCCTGACCCAGCGCACCGACGCCGATGTCGAGATCCTGTTTTCCCCGGCGGGCACCGACAGGCAGCAGACCTTCCACATCCCCGCCAAGTTGCGCCGCCTCAGCCAGAGTGGCGTCGGCGTGGCCTTCCTGAGCCCGCCGACCGAGGCCCTGCGCGCGCTGCAGAGGCTGCGCCTGGCCAGCCAGCGCCAGTCGGTGGGAACGCAGCCCGGCGCGGTCTCCGGCCCGCGCTTGCGGGAAGCCACCGCGACCCTGTTATCCGACACCCTGCACCTGGTGCACGACGAACTGATGCGCCGCCTGGGCGACCGCCTCGAGCACCATGCCCTCCAGGCATCCAGCATCGCCGAGCGGCAGTCATTGCTCGACGCCACCCAGGAATTCCATCGCGCCGCCAACGCGCTGCACGCCCGGTTCGTGCAACAGGTGATGGACGCCTTGCTGCTCGCCCGCCCGGTGCAGACACAGTCCACCGCCGACCAGGCCGGCGCCTCCCTGTCGCTGGTCGAGGAAGACGACTTCGAGGACTGGCTCGCCACCGCGACCGAAGTCCACCGGCTCGAAGAACAGTACCGTCCGGAATTGTTCTACATCGAGCCACGCATCGGCGAGCTCTTCGGTTTCGCCTGCGACCGCGCCAACAATCCTGCCGGCCCCGCGGTCATCTGCCATGCCTACCGCATCGCGCTGCAGGATCTGCCGGTCGGGCCGCACGCCCGGCAAGTCGCCTATACGCAGCTGCGGGAGGTGTTGAGCGCCCAGCTCGAGCTCCTGTACCCCGAGCTCCTCGCCCTGCTGCCCGTGTCGGAAGCCGAGGAAGAACCCATCACCGGCATGTTTCCGAACCGGCAGGCGCCCTCCCCCGCGCCCGTGCCGCCCGCGACGCCACCCGCGGCGGAGGCGGCCGCCCCGGCCGCCGGGCAAGGTGCGGCGCAACCCGGCGCCCTGGGCCGGATCGCCAACTCGCTGCTGGATTTCTTCCGCAACCCGCCGGCGCCGCTTGCGCCAGCCGCCGCCGCAGGGCCGGCCACCGCAGCGCCAATGCCCGCGGCAGCCGGCCCGGCACCGGCGATGGCAGGCGCGATGCCCGCCGCGGGCATGGTCGCCCATTCACCCGTCCTGCAGCGCCTCGCCAGCGCCGGCGCACTGCCCGCCACGCTCAGCCGCGAAATGCAGCAGTCGGTCGACATGTTCGGCGCGCTGTTCGACAGCCTGCACGCGCAGAAATCGGTCGGCGAAGCGACGCGGCCGTTTTTCCAGCAGCTCGAAACCAGCCTCATCAAGCTGGCGATGTCCGATCCGCAATTCCTGGTGTCACCCACCCATCCCGCGCACAAGGTGCTCAACACGCTCGACCGCATCAGCATGGCAGCGAGCGACGACGGCAAGATCGCCGACACCCGCCTGATGCGCCTGATGAACCGCTGGACCGATCGCATCAACGCCGAGGCCGACAAGAACCCGGGCGTGTTCGAAGAGGCGCGCACCCAGCTGGAGCGCGTCGTCAAGCCGCTGCTCGCCGAGCGCACCGCCCGCGTGTTCCGCCTGCAGGAAATGTGCGAGGGGCGCCAGCGCGCGGAAGTCACCAAGCGGCGCATCCTGCGCGAACTGCTCGCGCGCATGGCCGACCGTCCCGTGCCGAATGCGGTGATCGAGCTCTTGAACGGCGGCTGGCGCAACGTCATCCTCATGGCCGAAATGCGCCACGGCGCCGACAGCGAAGCAGCGCGCGAAGCCTGGCAGGTGCTGCAACTGCTCTGCCACTGGCTCGATCCCGAGACCGCCCATCCGCCCGCCACGGCAGACGTCCAGAGCCTGCTGCAGCGCATCGACCAGGCGCTCACCCAGGTATGCGCCGACAAATCGGCGCAGGACCGCATCGTCGACCAGCTCGCCACCACGCTGTTCGACGCCGACCGTTCGCAGCACCAGTACACGCCGGTGGGCGCGCGCCTCGACGACGCCGACAGCGCCGAACTCACCGAGGCCGACGCCAACCTCACCGACCACCTGCGCGTCGGCGACTGGCTGCAGTTCAAGTCCATCGACACCCCGCTCAACCTGATCTGGATCGGCGACCAGCCGCCGGTCTACGTGTTCGCCAACTATCGCGGCATCAAGAAGCTCGACCTCAAGCGCCAGGACCTGCTGCAAGCGCTGAAAAGCGGCGAGGCGCAATGGACCGAAGACCAGGAACTGCCGCTGATGGACCGCTCCTACAGCGCGATGATCCAGAAAATGCAGCAGGACCTGATGTGGCAGGCCACGCACGACCCTGCCACCCGCCTTGCCAACCGTCGCAATTTCATGCGCGCCATCCGCCGCACCTGGCTGCGCCGGCAGGCAAACAGCGACGGCTACGTCATCGGCGTGATCAGATTCGATTTCCAGACCACCCTCGGCCAGGCCATCGACGAAAAAACGCGCGCCGACATCCTGCGCACGCTCGGCCAGAACATCGCCGGCCTGCTGCCGGACGGCGCACTGCTGGCGCGCGCCGGCGAATCCGGCCTCGCCTACTGGTGCGAGGCGCCCGATGGCAACACCGCCGAAACGCAGGCCAAAACCATGATCACCCGCCTGTTCGGCGCGCCCGTCGAAGTCGACGGCACCCGCTACCGGGCTCAGGCCTTTGCCGGCCTCATGTGGTCGGGCGACTGCCTGCACCCGGAAGCCTATTTCGACAACGCCAACGCCGCCTGCGCCCGCGCGAGCGAGTCTGGCGTGCCGGTGGTCGCGTTCAGCAGCGAGTCGCCCGACAGCGGCGTGCAGGCGCTGGCGGAATGGGCGCACACCCTCACCGCGATTCTCGCCAATAACCAGCTGCGCCTGAACTGCCAGCCCGTCGTCGCCACCAGCGATCCGACGCGCACGCCGCTGTATCACGAAGTGCTGTTGCATCCCGAAACCGGCGAACGCAGCGTCGTCACCCGCGACCTGATCGACGTCGCCGAACGCCTCGGCCGCATCACCGAAATCGACCGCTGGGTAATCAAGACCGTGTTGCAGTGGATGCGCAGCCACCCGGCCGAACTCGTCCGCATCGGCGGCCTGTCGCTCAACCTCTCCGGCCAGTCCGTCACCAACCCCCTCTTCCTCAAATACCTGGTGGGCGAACTCGCGCGCGGCGACATTCCCGGCAACAAGCTCATCTTCGAAATCAGCGAGGCCGACGCCGTCGGCACCCACGCCCAGACCCAGCTGTTCATGCGCCAGCTGCAGCGCTACGGATGCCGTTTCACGCTCGACGAATTCGGCGCCGGCAACAGCTCCTACACCAGCCTGAAGAGCCTGCGTCTCGATTACCTGAAAATCGATCGCGCCCTGGTACGCGAGCTCGGCACCAGCATGATCGACGAGGCGCTGGTGCGCTCCATCCTCGAAACCGGCAGCTTCCTCGGCATCAAGACCGTGGCGGGTTTCGTCGAAAGCGAGGAGGCGTTCGCCAAGCTCGCCGAGATGGGGGTGGATTGCGTGCAGGGGTACTGGATCGGGGCGCCGAAGCCGCTGGAGGCGCTGGGCTGAGGGCAGGGTCCGTCATTACAAGGCGCGTAGCGCAGTAGCCGTCTGGCCGACTGGGCGGGGAGCACGCGAGGTGAGGGCACTTTGGCGAATGCCCAAGCCGCCTCACTTTCCCAGCAACTGCCGCGCCGCGCCCAAGATGAAGAGCGTATTCGTCACCAGATACCGTTTCCATAGCCGGCGCGGTTCGCTCAATAAACGATGCAGCCATTCCAATCCGTGCTCGCGCATCCACGCTGGCGCACGCCGCACGGTACCGGCGTGAAAATCGAAGGCCGCGCCGACGCCGATCATCACGGCATTCACGCGGCCGCGATGTTCCGCCATCCAACGTTCCTGCTTGGGACAGCCCAGGCCCACGAACACGATCCCCGCGCCGCTCTGGTTGATGCGCGCCACCGCCGCAGCATCCTCCACCGTGCTCAGCGCGCGGAACGGCGGCGATTCCATCGTCACCTTCAATGCCGGAAACGCCGCCGCCAGCCGTGCCCGCAGCAAACCCAGCGTGGCCTCCGTGCTGCCGTAGCAATGGATCGGCAGACCTTCTGCCGCGCAGCGCTCGCACAGCGCCCACATCAG
>DYFW01000163.1 GCA_020725005.1 Thiobacillus denitrificans | reverse complement strand
TGGGCGACGCGGCGGTCTGCGTGCTCGGCAACCACGACCTGCACCTGCTGGCGCTCGCCGAAGGCCTCGGCCGGGTCCACAAGGGCGATACGCTGGACGCCGTGCTCGCCGCGCCCGACCGCGAGGAACTGCTTGCCTGGCTGCGTGGCCGCAAGCTCGCGTGGCGCGAGGGCAACTGGCTGATGGTGCACGCCGGGGTGCTGCCCGCGTGGAGCGCCGACGACGCCATGGCACGCGCGGCCGAGGCCGAGGCGGTGCTGCAGGGGCCGCACTACCGGGATTTTTTCGCGCAGATGTACGGCAATGCGCCGGTCGGCTGGGACGACGGACTGACGGGTGTCGAGCGTTTGCGCGTGATCGTCAATGCCTTCACCCGGCTGCGCTACTGTTCGGCGGCGGGCGACATGGAATTCCATCACAAGGGCGCGCCCGGCACCCAGCCCGCCGGCTGGCTGCCGTGGTTCGAGGTGCCGGGGCGGCGGAGCGCGGACGTGACCTGTGTCATCGGCCACTGGTCGACGCTCGGGCTCGTCAACCGCCCCGGGCTGGTCGCGCTCGACACCGGCTGCCTGTGGGGCGGGCGGCTAACCGCGATCAGGCTGGAGGACCGGCAGGTATTTTCAGTGGGTTGTCCGATGCAGGTGCGTCCGAAGGCTTGATCCCGAGGAGGCTGGCGACCGCGTGTTCGGCCTGGGTGGCGAGCACGCGGCGATGCGCGTCGGGTGCGATGGGCGTGCCGAACCGCAGTTCGGCGACGATGGCCGGCTCGCCGGTGATCTGCAGGAGGCTCTGCCACAGGCTCACCCCGTCGATGTACGCCGGCGCCGCGCAGTAGCGCCCGTCGGGCGTGCGATAGCGCAGCGCGGCCGGCACGATCGGGCAGTGCAGTTCCACCGCCGGCTGCAGGAGCGAAGGCAGGAAACGCTTGAGGCCCCGGCCGTCGCTCGTCGTGCCCTCGGGGAACACGGCAACCCATGCGCCGGCGGCCATGAGTTTGCGCATTTCGGCGTTGACGCGCGCCGTATCGGCGCGCCGGCCGCGTTCCAGGAACAGCGTGCCGGTCTTGTGCGCAAGCCAGCCCGCCACCGGCCAGGCGCGCACTTCCGCCTTCGACACGAAGTGCACGCGCTGCGTCGCCAGCACCAGGTAGACGTCGAGCCAGGAGACGTGGTTGCACACCAGCAGCGCGCCGCCCGGCACTTGCGGCGCGCTGCCCGCGCGCAGGCGCACGCCGAGAATCGCCAGGAGGCGCCGCGACCAGGCCAGGATGATGCGGTCGCGCCGGGCCGGGCCGAGAAAGGGAAAGGCCAGTCCGGCCAGGAGCACGCCCCAGAGGAGATGCAGCAGCAGGCGGCCGATGCGGCCGCTGCGGCGCAGCAGGATGGGCAAGGCGGTGGCGCTCACCCCTCCATTGTAAGGCGCCTTCGCTTCAGCCGAGGAAACGTCGGGCATAGCTCTGGTTGAGCCGGGCCAGCGGCAGCAGCATCAGGAGGTCGGCGGTGTTGAAGTCCGGATCCCACGCCGGCTCGCCGCACACCAGCGCGCCCAGCCGGGTGTAACCCTTGATGAGCGGCGGCAGTTCGGCGGCCGCGCCATCGTCGAGCGACTCGACCGGAAGGCGGAAGCGCGGGGTGACGTGCCACTCGACCGGCGCCAGATGGGCCGACGCCACCTCCCGGTGCACGCGCGCGGCGTAGTGCCCGCCGTCTGCCATGCCGATGCTGGCGCAGCCGACCAGGTATTCGTAGCCGTAGCGCGTCATGTAGTCGGCCAGTCCCAGCCACAGGCGGGCGATCACCGCGCCGCTGCGGTGGTCGGGATGTACGCACGAACGCCCGAGCTCGGCCATGCGGGGGCGCAGGCAGTGCAGGCGGGTCAGGTCGAACTCCTGCTCGGAATAGTAGCTGCCTACCCGTCGCGCGGATTCGGGCGTCAGGATGCGATAGGTGCCGACCACTTCGCTGCTGGCGCGGTCGCGCACCAGCAGGTGGTCGCAGTAGGGGTCGTAGAGGTCGATGTCATGGCCCGGCACCACCGTCGACAGGCGGGCGCCCATCTCCTCGGCGAATACCTTGTAGCGCAGGCGCTGCGCCTCGCGGATCTCGCAGTCGTCGACTGCGAGCGACACGTGGTAGCGGCTGGCGCGGCCAGCCTGGCCTGCGTTGCGAACGTCGAGCATGGGGCACTCCCGTGAATGGAATGCGCCCAGCTTAGGCAGGGGGTGTTAATCCTGCGTGACGTGCGGATGACGCGGCGATGACGCCGGCGTCAGTGCGACACGCGCGTGACGCCGCCGCCCGTGAGTACGCGCACGCGGTCGCCGACGCGGAATGCCTCGTCGGCCGCCTGCGTGATCGCGATCATGCGGCCGGAGTCGAGCCTGACCGTGATTTCGAGGCCCTTCTGCCGGGTGATCGTCTCTTCCGCCGCCGCGCCGCCGACGCCGCCCAGCACCGCGCCGACGGTCGCGCCGACCACGCTGCCGCGTCCGCCGCCGACCTTGCTGCCGGCCACGCCGCCGACCACCGCGCCGGCGCCGGCGCCGATCGGCGACTTGGTGCCCTCGATGACGACTTCGCGCACCGACTCGACCACGCCCATCTGCACCTCCTGCACCGTGCGGGCCTGCGCGCGGCCGTAATCCTTGCCGCCGAGGCCGGCGGGGCAGCCGGCGAGCAGGAACGCGCTGCCGGCGGCGAGCGTGAGTGCAAACCATTGATTCATGATGATCTCCTTCACTGGAACCGGTAGCCGAACTGATCGTGGAAGGCTTGGACGATATCGTCGCGCTGCGGCCGGTGGTTCTGGCCGCCGCGCTGGGCGATCTTGATGGCACCCATGAGACTGCCGAGGCGGCCGGAGGTTTCCCAGTCGAACCCGCGCACGATGCCGTAGAGGATGCCGCTGCGGTAGGCGTCGCCGCAGCCGGTGGGATCGAGGATGGCGGCGGGCTTCACCGCGGGAATGACGATTTCGCGCCCGGCGGTGTGGATCGTCGAGCCTTCGGCGCCGCGCGTCACGATCAGCGCCTCGACATGGCGCGCCAGCGTGGCGAGGTTTTCCCCGGTGCGCGCCTGCAACAGCTCGGCCTCGTAGTCGTTGAGGATCACGTAGCGCGACTTGTGCACGCATTCGAGCAGTTCCTCGCCGGTGAACAGCGGCATGCCCTGGCCGGGGTCGAACATGCAGGGCACGCCGGCCTCGTGGAAGCCGCGCACGTGGCGCAGCATGCCGTCGCGCCCGTCGGGCGCCACGATGCCGAGCTTCACGTCGGGCACCAGGCGCACGTCGTTCTCGTGCGAGAAATTCATCGCGCCGGGGTGGAAGGCGGTGATCTGGTTGTCGGCCAGATCCGTCGTGATGAAGGCCTGCGCGGTGTAGGTGCCGGGCATGTGCCGGATGTAGTCGCGCGCGATGCCGTGCGCGTCGAGACGCTCGGCGTAGGGCGCAAAGTCGTCGCCCACGGTCGCCATGATCAGCGGCTCGCCGCCCAGGAGCTTGAGGTTGTAGGCGATGTTGCCGGCGCAGCCGCCATACTCGCGGCGCATCTCTGGCACCAGGAAGGACACGTTCAGCATGTGGATCTTGTCCGGCAGGATGTGATGCTTGAAGTGATCCTGGAACACCATGATCGAGTCGAAGGCGAGCGAGCCGCAGATGAGGGTGCGCATGGGAAATGTGGAATGAAAACGACAGCCGCGATTATACGCAGGCCCGTCACGGCGGGATTCACGCAAGATTCACGCACTTGATACCGCACGTTCATGCAAAGCGGCGATGCTGCCGCCATGCAAACGCGACGTGCCGTCTGGTGGTGGGCTGTTCCCGCGCTGCTCTGCGCGGGAGACGCGCTGGCGTGGGGGCTTGCCACCCACGTGTACTTCGCGCAGTGGCTCGCGTGGGCGGTGCCGCTCGCCGATCCCGCGTTGCGCCGCGCCGTGCGGCGTTTTCCGTCGCGCGTGATGGCCGGTGCCTGCCTGCCCGACCTCGCGCTCGTCGGCGCCACCGCGCGCACCCGCGCCTTCGACGGCACCCACCGCTGGGACACCGCCCACGCGCTGCTGGCGCGCGCCCACGACGACGAAGCGCGCGCCTGCGCCGTCGGCGCCATCAGCCATCTCTGGGTCGACATCATCGCCCACAACCACTTCGTGCCAGCGCACGAGCACCTGTGGTGGAACGTGCCCATGCTCACCCACGCCGCCGCCGAATGGGCGATGGACCGCCACGTCGCGCGCCACGTTTTCCAGTCGCCAGCCGCGCTCCTGCGCGGCGACGACTGGCTGGTCGGCTACGTCGCCGACCAGTTCGGCTGCCCGCCCGCAGCGAGCCGGCGCGCCATCCGTCAGCTCGCCGGCGCCGAGGCGCTGCTGCGCCACAGCCGGCTGGCCGACCTGTTGCACGGCGTCGGCCGTGTGCTCGACCGCCGGCTTGCCGCGCGCTTCGACTACTACATCCAGGAAGTCACCCAGCGCCTGCCGCAGATCAACCGCGTGCTCGCCGGCGAGGCGCCGGCCTGGCTGCCCGACTGCCCGCCGGTGGCCGTGGCGCGCCAGCGCATCGCCGCGCACGCGCCCGAGGCGGTCGCGTGCCGGATGCCTTTGCCGGGAGACTTGTTCGAAGCCGAGGCGGCGGCGGACGTGCGGCGTGCGGCGTGAAGCCGTGATTTGCCGGCCGTGGCGGATTGACGGCTTTTCCCCGGATAGGCCGGTGCGGCGCGGCATCCGGTGCGCGCCGCCTTCTGCGTTCAAAGCATCAGCGTGAGCGTCGCGACCGATGCCCCGAGCAGCGCCCCGACGGCGACGTCGCTCAGGTAGTGCAGGCCCAGCACCAGGCGCGAGGCGGCGACCAGCGCGGTGAACGGCCACACCAGCCAGCCGAGCGCGGGGTA
>DYFW01000162.1 GCA_020725005.1 Thiobacillus denitrificans | reverse complement strand
GCGGGAACACCTTCCCGCCGCAACGGGCGGTGGGGTGCGGGCACGTCGGGAAAGTATTCCCGACCTACGGCAGCTCGACGATATTGCCTGGCGTCCGGGGCAAGGGCTGTCATTCATTACGGAAAACTCAATAGAGTTTAACCACCCTGGATGCCGGCGGGATCACTTCGCCGTGCCCACAATGCCCCGGATACACGCTACAGCAGCGGCTTCAGCGGCAACAGCTGCCACAGCCGCACGTGGCCGCGCCTGGTGAGCGGGACGTACGCGTCGGGCGCGTCGCGGGCGCTCCAGCTGTTCTCCGGCGCCATGTCGGCCACCATGATCGCACGCAGGCGCTGCGCCAGGCCCTCGTGGCGGATGATGGCGCCGACTTCGGTATTGAGGTTTTCCGAACGGGGGTCGAGGTTGAAGGTGCCGATATAGGCGATGCGGCCGTCGACCACCAAGCTCTTGGCGTGCAGCGCGAACACCGGCGGCACGGCGGGCGCGTTGGCGCGCGAGAACAGCGCGGCGCGGTTGGCCGGGTCCGGCTTGTATTCGCGGATGTCCAGGCCCAGCTTCAACAGCGCCTTGCGCTGCTTGCGATAGCCGGAAAAGGCCTGCAAGTTGTCGGTCGAGGCGAGCGAATTGGTGAGGATGCGCACTTTCACGCCGCGAGCGACGGCGGCCTGGAACAGCGCCTTGACCTCGTCCGTCAACACCAGGTAGGGCGACTGGATGAGGATTTCCGACTGCGCACCGGCAACCAGCCGCGCCAGCGCGGCACCGCTCTTGCCCCCGCCCCCCAGGCCCCAGCGCCGGCCGTTCTTGCCCGGCGCGTCGTGGATGAATTCGACCGGCCCCCAAGCCATGTCGCGCGCGACCTGTTCGAACGCGGCCGACGCGGCATCGATCGCGGCGCGTACTTCCGGAGCGAAGTTCCCCGGCTGGCCGGCGTAGGCGTGCAGTTCGGCGTAGACCTGCCGCACGCGGGCATCACTCACTTCCACGTGCTTCTGCATCAGGCCCAGGCCGTCGAAGCGGTCTTCCACCGGCACCGCGAGCCGGCTCGCCCAGAAGGCCTCGAAGTTGGCGCGCATCGTGGCGACCGCCTCGCCCATCAGCAGCACGTCGCGGTCACGGAAGGTGTATTCCTGGTCATAGTCGAAATATTCGTCGGCCATGTTGCGGCCGCCGGTGATGCCCACCTTGCCGTCGACAATGAAGGTCTTGTCGTGCATGCGCTGGTTGACGCCGCGGAAGTCAGCGAGGACATTCACCACGCGCGCGTGCAGCGGCGTGCCGACTTTGTGCTTGGGGTTGTAGATGCGGATGTCGATGTTGGGATGTTTGGCGAGCGCGAGCAGCGTCTTGTCGGGCGCGTCGATCAGCAGATCGTCGACGATGACGCGCACCCGGACACCACGCTCGGCCGCTCGCAGCAATGCCTCGGTGGCGAGGATGCCGACGTTGTCGCTGCTCCAGATGAAGTACTGCACCTCGATCGAGCGCTCGGCGTGGTCGGCGAGCCAGGCACGCGCCAGGAGCGCGGATTCGCCGGTGTCGAGGAGGTAGGCACCGGTCTGGCCGGGATGCGCGGCGATTTCGGCGTCGATGACGGCCATCGACGCAGCCCAGGTGGATACGGCCGAGGCCGTCAGCAACAGAAAAAGTACGAACTGCCGGAGCGCGCGCATCCGGAGTGGCGTGGGGTCAGCCGGCCTGCCCCGGCACCACCGGCGTCGCGGACACGACGTCGCCGCACTGCGCGCGGTGGCGCAGCGCGTGGTCCATCAGCACGATCGCGGTGAGCGCCTCGACGATGGGCGTGGCGCGAATGCCGACGCAGGGGTCGTGACGGCCGTGGGTGACGACCTCGATCGGCTGGCCGGCGCGGTCGATGGAACGGCCGGGCAGGCGCATCGACGAGGTGGGCTTGATGGCGACGTGGGCGACGATGGCCTGGCCGGACGAGAGCCCCCCCAGCACGCCGCCGGCATGATTGGAAAGGAATCCCTGCGGCGTGATCTCGTCGCGGTGCTCGGTACCTTTCTGGCGCGCGGCCAGCATGCCGTCGCCGATCTCGACGCCCTTGACGGCGTTCAAGCCCATCAGCGCGTGGGCAAGGTCGGCGTCGAGCTTGTCGTAGAGCGGTTCGCCCCAGCCCGGCGGCACGTTCTCGGCGACCACGGTGACCTTCGCGCCGACCGAATCGCCGGATTTGCGGAGCGCGTCCATATAGTCCTCGAGCTGCGGCACGATGGCGGCGCTGGGCGAGAAGAAGGCGTTGGCGTTGACCTCGTCCCACGACACGAAAGGAATGTCGATCGGCCCCAGCGCGCTCATGTAGCCGCGCACGACGATGCCGTATTTTTCGTGGAGCCATTTCCTGGCGATGGCGCCGGCGCCGACGATGGGGGCGGTGAGTCGCGCCGAAGAGCGCCCGCCGCCGCGCGGATCGCGGAAGCCGTATTTCTGCGTATAGGTGTAGTCGGCGTGGCCGGGACGGAAGGTGTCGGCGATGTTGCCGTAATCCTTGCTGCGCTGGTCCTCGTTGCGGATCAGGAGCGCGATCGGCGTGCCGGTGGTCTTGCCTTCATACAGCCCGGAGAGTATCTCGACGGTGTCGGATTCGCGGCGCTGGGTGACGTGACGCGAGGTGCCCGGCTTGCGGCGGTCGAGGTCGTGCTGGATCTCGGCCTCGCTCAAAGCCATACCGGGCGGGCAGCCGTCGACGACGCAGCCGATCGCCGGCCCGTGCGATTCGCCGAACACGGTGACGCAGAAGAGTTTGCCGAGGGTGCTGCCGGACATGGGACGCGCTGAAAATCGACCTGGGGAATGCGCCGGAGTCTAGCACAGGCGCGGCCTTTGCGGCCCCGCGGGCCAGGGCCGTGAACTTGCCGTCACACGCCTGCTCTATCCTTACGTTTTCCACGATACGACGAGGAACGCTCATGAACGCCGCCCGCCAAGTCACCGCCCTCGGCCAGAGCCTCTGGCTCGACAACCTTTCACGCAGCCTGATCCGCGAAGGCACGCTGGCGAGGATGATCGCGGAGGACGGCATCTCCGGCGTGACTTCCAACCCGTCGATCTTCCAGAACGCGCTCGCGACCAGCCCCTACTACGCCGACGACCTTGCGCGACTCAAGGCCGAGCAGCCGGATCTCGAACGCCGTTACGAAGCGCTCGCGATCCCCGACGTGCAGGCGGCGTGCGACCTGCTCGATCCCGTTTACGAGGCGAGCGGCGGCAACGACGGCTACGTGAGCCTGGAAGTCGCGCCGCGCTGGGCCCACGACGCGCCGAAGACCGTGGCCGAGGCGCAGCGCCTGGCCGCCCTGGTCAACCGGCGCAATCTCCTCGTCAAGGTCCCGGGCACGCATGAGGGGGTGAGTGCGTTCGAGGCGCTCACCACGCTCGGCGTCAACGTGAACGTCACGCTGCTGTTCTCGGTGGCGCAGGTGCAGGCGGTGTTCGACGCGTATATTCGCGGCCTCGCCGCGCGTGCGCGCGCCGGCGCCGACATCCGCCGCAGCAAGGCGGTAGCGAGCCTGTTCCTGTCGCGCGTCGACACCCTGGTCGACAGCCAGCTCGCCGGGATCGGCACCCAGGAAGCGCTGTCGCTACGCGGCAAGGCCGCGGTGGCCATGGCCAAGCGCGCCTATCAGGCGTACCGGAACACCTTCCACGGCGACGCCTTCGCCGGACTCGCCCAGCAGGGCGCGGCCCCGCAATACCTGCTGTGGGCAAGCACCGGCGTCAAGAATCCGGACTACCACGACCTGCTCTACGTCGAGCCCCTGATCGGCCCGGAAACGATCAACACGCTGCCCGACAAGACGCTCGCCGCGCTGCGCGACCACGGCCGGCCGGCGGTGCGCGTGACCGATGGCCTGGACGAGGCCGAGATGCAGCTCGCCGAACTCGCGCGGCTCGGCATCGACCTGGAACTCGTCGGCCACCGCCTGCAGGAAGACGGCGTGGCCTTGTTCGAGGCGTCCTACCAGAAGCTGCTCGCGCAGACCGCCTGAGCACCCGCGCCGGCGCAAAGGTTTTCGCGCGCGGCGTCTTGTGCTCAAATCGGGGGCGTCCGCGCGCCTGCGCGGCGGACGGAGCGAGACCGCCACCCGACAACAAGCCCATGAACATTTCCGTCAGCGAACTCCTCGTCCGCTACCTCGAGCGCATCGGCGTCGACACCCTGTTCGGCATGCCCGGCGCGCACGTGCTGCCGATCTACGACCGCCTGCGCGACGCCGGCATGAAGAGCATCCTGGTGAAACACGAGCAGGGCGCCGCCTTCATGGCAGGCGGTTACGCGCGGGTATCACACCAACCCTCGGCGTGCCTCGCCACGGCCGGCCCCGGCGCGACCAATCTCGTCACGGGCATCGCCAACGCCTGGGTCGAGCGCCTGCCGGTGCTCGCGATCACCGGCGAGACCTCGACCTACATCTTCGGCCGCGGCGGGCTGCAGGAAAGCTCGGGCGAAGGCGGCACCATCGACCAGAGCGCCTTGTTCGCCGGGATCACGCGCTACCGCAAGCTGGTCGAGCGTACCGACTACCTCGGCCAGGTGCTGAACCAGGTCACGCAGGCGCTGCTCGGCCGCGAGCCGGGGCCGGTGCTGCTGTCGATCCCCTACAACGTGCAGAAGGAAACCCTCGACGACGCGGTGCTGGAGCAGGTGCACATTCCGCGCGCGCCGGCGCTGCGCCAGGCCGCCCCGGTCGACGAGCTCGCGGCGCTGATCCGCGCGGCGCAGCACCCCGCCATCGTCGCCGGCGACGGCTGCATCCGCGCCGGCGCGCGCGACGCCGTCGCCGCGCTGTCGACCACGTTCAACATCCCCGTCGCCAGCAGCCTCAAGGCCAAGGGCGTCGTCGCCGAAGGCACGCCCTTGTCGCTCGGCTGCCTCGGCGTCACCTCGAACGGCGACGCCTATCGCTACCTCGTCGAGCACGCCGATCTGCTGATCGTGCTCGGCGC
>DYFW01000161.1 GCA_020725005.1 Thiobacillus denitrificans | reverse complement strand
GCGGGAACACCTTCCCGCCGCAACGGGCGGTGGGGTGCGGGCACGTCGGGAAAGTCTTCCCGACCTACGGCAGCGCGACGATAGTCCCTGGCGTCCGGGACAAGGGCTGTCATTTCTTTACGGAAAACTCAATGGATACGCTGGAAACCGCGCCGGGTTTCGGATCGATAACAATCAAACCCCGGCTCGTTTTTGATGGGAAATTCAAGTTCTTGAATTTCCCCTCAATAACATCGAATACCCCGGGCGGGAATCTTTTACGCTTCTGCCGCAGCGCTAGTGTGGTGTAGCACGCTTGACGGGACAAATACAGCCGATGGATTTTTGTTCAGGGTGAGGCGCAAACCGCAGCAATGGTTCGACTATTGCGAGGATTTGCAACGAAGCCATGGACGAAAAGACGCGGTTTCGTGTTCCGGATAGCGTGCGACACCACATTAGTACGCGTTCTGGTCACGCCAGACGACGGCGAGGGTCTTGGCGATGATCATGAGGTCGAACATCAGCGACCAGTTGCGCATGTAGTCGATGTCGTACTGGATGCGGGCGCGCATCTTGTCCAGCGTTTCGGTCTCGCCCCGAAGGCCGTTGACCTGCGCCCAGCCGGTGATGCCGGGCTTGACCTTGTGGCGCAGCATGTAGCCCTTGATGAGCTTGCGGTACTGCTCGTTGTGGGCCACCGCGTGGGGGCGCGGGCCGACGACGCTCATGCGGCCCTGCAGGACATTGATGAACTGCGGCAGTTCGTCCAGCGAGGTGCGGCGGATGAAGGCGCCGAAGCGGGTGACGCGCGGGTCGCAGCGGCCAGCCTGCCGGATGACGTCGCCGTCGTCGCACACGCGCATGGAGCGGAACTTGTAGACGAGGATTTCCTGGCCGTCGAGCCCGTAGCGGCGCTGCTTGAAGATGATGGGACCTGGTGAGGAGAGCTTGACGCCGATGGCCAGCACCAGCAGCAACGGCCAGATCATGAGCAGGATGAGGCTGGCGATGACGATGTCACTGATGCGCTTGCCGATGCCGGAGACGCCGAGCGTGGGGGTTTCGGTGAGCGCGACGACGGGCATGCCGTGAATGTGGTCGACGCGGGCCTGGATGAGGTCGGAGACGAAGATGTCCGGGACGAAGTAGACCGATGCGGTGGTGTCGCGCAGGGCGTCGAGCAGGGAGAGGGTGCGCGGCTGCGAGGCCATGGGCAGGGTGATGTAGACGAGGTCGATGCCGTACTGGTTGACGTAGGCGGGAATGTCGGCGAGCTTGCCGAGCAGGCGCTTGGGATCGACGAGTTCGGTGCGGTCGAGGCTGCGGTCGTCGAAGAAGCCGACGACGTCGACGCCCAGGGCGCGATCGTTGGTAAAGCGGCTGTTTAGCTCGGTGCCGAGATGCCCGGCGCCGACGATGATGGCGCGGCGGCGCCCGCCTTCGAGCAAGAGCAGGCGCGGCAGCATTTTCCTGACGATGCGGTGGGCGACGTAGGTGGCGACCGGGGTCAGCAGCACCCAGGCGAGCACCAAATCGGGCGGGAACCAGTCGAGGTAGGCGGTCGAATAGCCGAACAGCAGGATCAACCCGGCGAGGAAGAACCAGGGTATGACCTCCTCGTTCCAGAAGGCGCGCAAGGTGACTTCGGGCCACTTGCCGGGAAAGGTCAGCGTGAAGACGATCAGCGCGAGGATGGGATACGGCCCGCGGAATGCCTCGCCAAACCAGACGGCGCAACCGATCAGCACCCCGACGGCAACGACCGGGTCGAGCAGGATCTTGGTAAGCGATACGACGGATAGCTGCTGCCGGAACAGCCACTGGGTGTGCTGGGTCATGGCTTTCTCGCGTCGATGCAGTTTTCTTTCAGCATGGAAACGGGCCACCGACCCGGCCCCATTCCAAAACAGGGAATGATGTCGGGCGAATATTGAGTAATGGTTACAGAGCGATGAAGTTGCGGCTTTCGCCGGCGCAAAGGGGGTCCCGCCCGGTATGGCTGCGGACCGGGCAGGCCCGTCGATTTCTCGCCGACAGTCTTTTTATTTATCCTGGGTGAGCTTGTCCCGGTCGACCCGGTCGCGCCAGGTTTCAAGCAGGTTTTCCACTTCGACCTGCTTCAGACCGGTGAAGGGTTCGGCCTGGAGCAGCGCATCGCGGCAGCTCTTGTCGCGGTATTTCTCCATCATCTCGCGCCCCACTTCGGCAAGCCTGCCGTTGTGCATTTTGCATTGCGCCAGCTCCTGTTGCCGCGTCGACAGCATGCCGGCTGTCTGGCGCTGGACGGCTTCGGCCTGCGCAAGCCGGTCGGCAGTCGTGCGCTGCAGCGTCAGGCTATCGGCAAGTTTTTTTTCCACGTCGGCGAGGCGCCCCTTCAATTCGTCGGTCTCGGTCCGCAGCCGCTTGAGCTCGGTTTCCGCCCGGGCGCGCGCGGCAGTCTGTCTGCGGGCCTCGGCAGCAAGTTTTTCACGCTCGCGGTCGAGGCGCGCCTTGTCGGCAAGCGCCGCGGCCTTTTCCTGTTCGGCCAGCGCCCGCGCCTGGTCCACCTGCTGCATCTGCTGCTGCATGCGGCGCAACATCTGCTTTTCTCGGCTCTCCGTGGCGGCCAGTGCGGGCGACGTGCCCAGGGCTATGACCAGGGCGCAAAGAAGAACGGGTTTCATCTGGACGACTCCGCAGTAAGCCGGTCGGGGTCGGCGCCCAGCTTCAACAGCAGGCGCACCATGTCCTGATCGTTGTACGCCGAGGCCAGCCACAAGGGGGAATGCATATACCGGTTGCCGGATTCGATCGGCGCGCCTGCCCGCACCAGCATTTCCGCCATGCGACCCTGCGCCGTGGTGACGGCAAGCGCCAGCGGGGTGAGTCCATCGCGGTCGAACAAGGTGAAGCCGGGACGGACGCGCGCCAGTTCCGCCGCGATATCGATGCGCCGCAGCCGAACCGCACTGTGCAACGCAGTGTCGCCGTCGACGTTGCGGATGTCCGGGTCGGCGCCCGCCCGCAGCAGCATGCGCACGAGCAGCAGGCTGCCCTGCCGCACCGCCAGCCCGAGCGGCGTGAAGCCGCGCCCGCGAACGTTGACGTAGGCGCCGGCATCCAGCAGCAGCTGGACCAGTTCGGGGTTGTCCTGCCGGACGGCGAGCAGCAGCGCGCTGTCGCGCTGCGCATCCTGCGCGTTGGGATTGACGCCGCGCTTGAGCAGCGTGCGCACGGTTTCGGTATCGCCTGCCCGCACCGCGTCCATCAGCGTCTTTTCCTCGCCCATCGGCAGGCGCGGCGGCACGTAGTTGCCGTCGGCCTGGATGACCGCAAGCCGCTCGGGGTCGTGGCCGCTGCGCGCGCGCGGCGCGGGTTGCGGCGCCGGCACGATCCAGCCGAGTTCGCTCGCCTCCCACGGCTGTGTCGCCCACGCGGACTGGGCAAGGAAAAGGCCGGCCAGCAGCATCCTAGAAGCGCGCATTGAGGTCGAGCTGGAACACGTCGATGGACAAAGGCAGGCCGCTGATCTCGTCGGACGACATCCAGCGCGCCGATAGCCAGGTGTTCTTGTACAGGCCGTAGGCGCCGCCGATCATGAACCCCTTGTGATTGGTGCCGCCGAGGTGGAAGTCGGAATCGGTGAAGGCGTCGAGCACGGCGTCGCGCTCGAGATAGCGGTAACCAACGAACGCCTGCCATTCGTCGCGATCGGCGACACGGGGGTGGCCAATGGTGAGGCGGGCCTGGTAGCCGTCGACCTCGGGGCTGATGTTCTGCCCGCTGCGGGCCAGCGTCCGGCCGCGGTCGTAGCCGATGTTGCGTACCCAGTCGAGGCTGCCGATCACGTGAACAGGCAAGGCATCGGAAAAATCGGCGACGAGGGTGAGGTTGGCGATCTGGTAGTCCGCGGCGAGCGCCCACAGGTTGGTATTCGGGTTGCCGTCGTTGTCGATGTTGAAGACGCTGTTGCCCTTCTGCCTCGACTGCGGCGCGGTCAGGTTGAATTGCGTATCGTTCAGCACGGGATTGGCGACGCCGCTGATGTTGCGGTAATCGTAGTAGCCCGCGCCCAGCTTGAAGCGGGTGCTCGTGCCGGGCGTCCACTCCATGCCCACCTGCGCGCCATAGAGCCACTTGTCACGCGCCTTGACGCTGGCGCTCTCCTCGATCTCCTGAAGCGGGAACACCCCCGCCGTGACGAAGGGCTTGAAGACCCGGTCGGCATTCGCCCACGGCGTGTAACGGACCGCGGCGCCCTCGAAGTTGAGATCGTCGTCCCACACCAGGTCGGTGCCGAAGAAGGGGTTGGGAATGCGGCCCGCGCTGACGCTCAGGCCATCGAGCGGCGTCAGCTTGAGGAAGGCCCGGTCGAGCACGAGCGAGTATTTGTTGGCCGTCGTGCCCAGCGTCTGGTTGGTCGAGACCGGGTCGGCGGTGTTGCCGGTGGTGATGCGGATACCGGCGTCGACCATGGAGGTGACGTTCGCATTGAGCCCCAGCCGCAGACGGATGCGCTCGCGGTGGCGATCGTCGGTGGTATTGCTGATCGACTGTCCGGCTACCTGGAAATTCGGCGCCGGCGCGTTGCGGTCGGCAAAGAAGTCTCCCTGGTAGCGCACCCGGATATCGCCTTCCCATTTCAGCCGGTCCAGCCATTCCGGCACGGCATTCACATCGCCCCAGCGTTCCGCCTTGGCCTGCGCTATCACTTCCTGCCGCACCTGTTCGCGGATTTCGCGCTTGACGGTTTCCGGCACGTAGGTCACGCGCACCACGCCTTTTTCGGCTTCGGCTTCGGCGGTTTTCTGTTGCGCGACCTTTTCGGCAGCCTGCTGTTTCGCCTTGGCGAGCATGGCGTCGGCGGCGTCCTGCTTCAGCACGCCCTGCTCCACCAGCAACTGGATGAGGTTGAGCGTGGTTTCGTGCAGCATTTCCACGCGCGCGCGGTCGTCGTCGGCGGCCCAGGCCGGGCCGGTACAGGCGGCGCTGACAGCGAGGGCCAGCAGGGTTTTACGCAGTTTCATCTTTCCTCTTTC
>DYFW01000160.1 GCA_020725005.1 Thiobacillus denitrificans | reverse complement strand
AAACTGCCTCGCAAATCGCCTCGCCATCATCTCGCGTCCTAATGGATTATCCGGGATAATCGATGCGTGATTAAATCCGCCTTTCCGTGCGGGACGATCGTGGCGTCCCTCCTTCAGCCGACAAGGTGCGTGCCGTGCCGGGCTGGCTGAGCAGTCTGCGCGATGCATTCGTCGAGGCGAGCCCCGTGCGCCGCCTCCTGTTGACCCTGCTGGTCGTGCTGCCGCTGGCGGCGCTGGGTGCCGCCTACGTCTGGTTCAATCCGCCGCAATACCGCGTGCTCTACGCGCAGCTGTCCGACCGTGCCAGCGGCGAAGTCATCGCCGCGCTCGAGCAGCTCGACATTCCCTACCGCCTGTCCGCCGCCGACGGCAGCATCGAAGTGCCGGCCGGGCAATTGCATATCGCGCGCTACCGGCTCGCCGCGCGCGGCCTGCCGCGCAGCGACGCCGACGTGCAGGACGAACGCGACCGCGCGCCGAGCTTCGGCGCCTCCTCGCTGCAGGAACAGCAGCGTTTCCAGCGCGCGCTCGAGAAGGAACTCGCGCGCTCGATCCAGCAACTGGAGCCGGTCGAACTCGCCCGCGTGCATCTGGCCTTGCCCAGGGTCTCGCCTTTCCTGCGCGAGGCGCCGCCGGCCACCGCTGCCGTGCTGGTGCGCCTGCGCCCCGGTGCGACGCTGAGCGCCGAGCAGGTGACGACAATCCAGACCCTGGTCGCGGCCAGCGTGCCGCGTATGCAGCGCAGCGAGGTGCAGGTGCTCGACCCGCGCGGCGTGCTGCTCGGCGGTGCCGCGCCCGCGCCGGCGCAGTCGCAGCGGCTGGCACTGGAACACGATCTGGCGCGGCGCGCACTGGCCGTGCTCACGCCCTGGGCGGGCGAAGGCCGCGTCCACGTGCAGGTGACCGCGACGCTGCAGGACAGCGAAACCCGGCAGACCGTCGAACGCGTGCACGGCGTGGCCGTCGGCGGGACGCGTCCGCTCGAAAAGACGGTGCGCACGACGCGCGTGCCGCAAGGCAGCGTGCAGCGCATCCAGGCGGTCGTAGTGCTCGGTTTCGACGCCAGCGCCGCCGAGATCCGACGTGCCGGGCAGATGGCGGGCCAGGCGCTGGGCCTGGTGCCGGCGCGCGGCGATCGCGTCAGCGTCTACGCCTTGCCCGCGCCGGCCGCCACGGCCGCGCCGCCGGCCGCGCAGCCGGCCGACGCGCCCGTGGCCGAGCTGCTGAAGCGCATACCCGAGGTACGGCCCGACGCGCCCACCACGGCCGAGCCCGCATGGAAGCCGTCGCCGGTCATGCTGGTTGTGCTGGCCGTGGCCGTTCTGGCGCTGCTGGCCCTGGCGCTGCGACGCGCGCGGCGCGCACCGGCACGCGGGGCGCCAGTCGACGATTTCGACGCCTTGCTCGACGGCGTGCGCAATCAGGTGCTCGCCGATCCGCGCGTCGCCGCCGACGTCGTCAAATTGTGGATGCGCGCATGAGCCAGGCAGGGGTCGAGAAATCCGCCGCGCTGCTGCTCGCCCTGGGCGAGGAGGCGACGGCGGCGGTGTTCCGCTATCTGAGCCCGCTTGACGTCGCCCGCCTCGGCAGCGCGATGCGCGAGATGGAAGTGCTGCCGCGCGAGCGCGTGCGCGCGATCCTGCGCGACTATGTCGCCGAGGCCGCCGAGCAGACCGGCTTTGCCGCCGATACCGGGCGCTTCCTCGACGAGGCGATCAAGCGCGCGTTGAGCCCGGAACGCGCGCACGCGCTGCTATCGCAGCTCGGCGCGACGGCGCCGCGCATGCTCGACAAGCTCGCTTGGCGGCCGCCCGCAGAGATCGCCGGCCTCCTGGAATCGCAGCCGCCCCAACTCATTGCCGTGGTGATCTCGCAATTGCCACGCGACGTCGCCGCCAGCGTGCTCGAGGTGCTGCCGGCGCGCACCCGTGCCGACACCCTGCGTGACCTGGCGCACAGCGAGGCGCCGAGCGCCGACATGCTGCGCGATCTCGACGACTGGCTGGCGAGCCTCGATTCCGCCACGCCGCCGCAGGGCGAGGCTGTGGCCGCCCGTCTGCTCGGCCAGATGAGCGAGGGCAGCGCCGCCGCGGCGCTGCAACAGATCGACCAGAACGACGCCGCTCTCGCGTCGCGGCTGCGTGCGCGCGCGCTCGGCTTCGAGGACCTGGCGCGGCTGCCCGCGGCGGACCGCCGCACCTTCCTGCGCCATGTCGGCGCGCGCACCCTGCTGCATGCCCTGAAGGGCAGCGATGGCGCAGTGCTCGACGCGCTCGCCGCAGTGATGAGCCCGAGCGCTGCCCGGCGCATGCGCGATGATCTCGATACGCTGGGGGCGCTGCCGGTGACCGAGATCCAGGCGGCGCAGGACGAGGCGGCGGGCACGCTGCGGCGGCTGGCTGCGGAAGGCGCGATCGGATTTCCGGAAGAGGAGGTGGCGGCATGAGCACGCCCGATGAACCGAGCGCGTTCGAGCAGTGGGAAGTGGTCGAACTCGCCACGTCGAGCGAACCGACTCCCGAAGAGGCAGCAGCGGCCGAGCGCGCGCTATTGCGCGAACAGGCGCGCGCCGAGGGTTACGCCGAAGGGCTCGCCGCCGGCCGCCAGGAAGCCGAGCAGGCCTGCGGGCGCATGAAGCAGCTCGTGGAGAGCTTCGGCAATACGCTCGACAATCTGGATTTCCGGCTCTCCGACATGCTGCTCGCGCTTGCGCTCGACGTGGCGCGCCAGGTCGTCGCCGGCGAGCTGGCGGCACGGCCCGAGCGCATCCTCGACGTGGTCAACCTGGCCCTGAAGCAAATGGCCGAGAGCACGCGCGAGGCGCGCCTGCTGTTGCATCCCGACGATGCCGCACTGGTGCGCCCGCATCTCGACCAGGTGCTCGACAAGAACCGCCTGCGCATCGTCGAGGACGGACGCATCGTGCGCGGCGGCTGTCTGATCGAGACGCCGCAGGGCGACCTCGACGCCACCCTGCCGGCACGCTGGCGTCAGGTGGTGCAGGTGCTAGGCAGCAACCAGGGGTGGCTGGAATGAACGATCGCATCGTCCGCCTGCGCGAATACCTCGCCAACTGCCGGCGTGCGGTGAGCTGGGCGACGCCGGTCGCGGCGAGCGGCCGCCTCACCCGGGTGTCCGGCCTGGTGATGGAAACCGTCGGCCTGCGCCTGCCGGTGGGCAGCCAGTGCACCGTGCAGGTGCCGGGCGGGCAGAGCATCGAGGCCGAGGTCGCCGGTTTCGCCGCCGACACGCTCTTCATCATGCCGGCGACCGACGTGCATGGCGTGATGCCGGGGGCGCGCGTGATCCCGGAAAACCCCCTCGCCGCGCAGCCGCCGCGCCTGGGCATGCGCTATATCCCGCGCCGCCGCGCGCAGGACCGCGTGCGCCAGGTGCCGGTCGGCGACCGCCTGCTCGGCCGCGTGCTCGACGGCGCCGGCCGGCCGCTCGACGGCATGGGCCCGTTGACGCTGGAGCGCCGGGTGCCGCTCTACAGCCGGCCGATGAATCCGCTCGAGCGCGCCCCGATCCGCGAGACGCTCGACGTCGGGGTGCGCGCGATCAACGGCCTGTTGACCGTGGGGCGCGGTCAGCGCCTTGGCCTGTTCGCCGGCAGCGGCGTCGGAAAAAGCGTGCTGCTCGGCATGATGGCGCGCTTCACCACCGCCGACGTGGTGGTGGTCGGCCTGATCGGCGAGCGCGGCCGCGAGGTGAAGGAATTCATCGACCGCATCCTCGGCGCCGAGGGCATGGCGCGCGCCGTCGTGGTAGCCGCGCCGGCCGACCATCCGCCGCTGATGCGGCTGAACGGCGCGGCCTACGCGATGTCGATCGCCGAGCATTTCCGCGACCAGGGCAAGCACGTGCTGCTCATCATGGATTCGCTCACCCGCTACGCGATGGCGCAGCGCGAGGTGGCGCTGGCGATCGGCGAGCCGCCGGCGACCAAGGGCTATCCGCCGTCGGTGTTCGCCAAGCTGCCGCAGCTCGCCGAGCGCGCCGGCAACGGCCGCAGCGGCAGCGGCTCGATCACCGCTTTCTTCACCGTGCTGATGGAAGGCGACGATGTGCAGGATCCGATCGCCGATGCCGCGCGCGCGATTCTCGACGGCCATGTCGTGCTCTCGCGCGACCTCGCCGACGCCGGCCACTACCCCGCGATCGACATCGAGGCGTCGATCAGCCGGGTGCAGCCGGATTTGCTGTCCGAGGACGAGCTCGACCGCACGCGCCGCTTCAAGTATCTCTATTCGCGCTACATGCGCAGCCGCGACCTGTTGGCCGTCGGCGCCTACGTACCCGGCGCCGACGTCGTGCTCGACGAGGGCGTGCGCCTGTATCCGCGCATGCAGGGGTATCTGATGCAGGGCATGCACGAGCGCGTCTCCCTCGAGGCCGCGCGCGCCGCGCTCGCCGAGGTGGTGGCGTGAAACCGTTTGCGCTGGCGCGGGTGCTGCAGCTGGCCGAACGGCGCAGCGAGACGCTGTCGCGTTCGGTCAAGTTCGCGCACGGGGTGTGGCTGCGCGCGCGTGGCCGCATGGTGCAGTTGACGACGCTGCGCGATGCACGCATCGCGCAGTGGGCGGCACAACGACGCGCTGGCGTGGCGGCGGCGCAGCTGCAGGAAATGAACCGCCTGCAGCGGGCGCAGGCCGAAGAGATGCGCGCGGCGCAGGCTGACATCGACGCCGCGCATGCAGCCTGGCAGGCGCGGCTCGCCGAATGGATGCAGGTCGAGCAGCGGGTGAAGGCGCTGCGCCTGCTGCACCAGCGCTACCAGGCGCAAGCCGCGATCCAGCAGCGGCGCATCGAGCAGCGCGAACACGACGAACTGGTCGAGCTGATGCACCGCACCGAAGTGAACCGGCCGGGATACTGACGCGATGCAACTGCTCGATCTCACGCCCGAAGAAGACGCCTTCCTGGCCGCGCCGCCCGCCGCTTGCCTGCGGGACAGGCTGGCGCGGCGGCTTGCCGCGCAAACACCGCAGCAGCATCTTTCCGGCCGACTACGCGCGCCTCGTCGGCGAGCGTGCTGAGATCCTGGTGACTCATGAAGCACCGACCAGCCATCCGCACGGCTTTGACGCCATCGACGAGCTGGCGCGCAGCCTGGGCGCGGCCAGGCTCTTTCATGGCCATCACCATGACCGGCTCGACTACACCGCGCACCGTGAGCGCTTGGGTTTCGAGGCCTTCGGCGTCGGGTTTTGTGGTATCACCGATCAAGATGGCCGCG
>DYFW01000006.1:26799-48592 GCA_020725005.1 Thiobacillus denitrificans | reverse complement strand
CTCTCCCGCTTCGAGAACGTCAAGCGCCGCATGGAAGTGCGCGGCAGCGTGCACGGCATCACCGTCTACGACGACTTCGCCCACCACCCGACCGCGATCGCCACCACCGTCGAAGGCCTGCGGGCGAAGATCGGTTCCGCGCGCATCCTCGCCGTGCTGGAACCACGCTCCAACACCATGAAACTCGGCGTGATGAAGTCACAGCTCCCCGACAGCCTGAAGGACGCCGACCTCGTCTACTGTTACGGCGCCAACCTCGGCTGGGACGCCAAGGCAGCGCTCGCCCCGCTCGGCGACAAGGCACGCGTGTTCGACGACCTCGACCAGCTCGTCGCGCAGCTGGTGGCCGACGCCCACAGCGGCGACCATGTGCTGATGATGAGCAATGGCGGCTTCGGCGGGATACACGCGAAGCTGCTGGATGCGCTGCATCATCACTATCACGAGGATATCGTGCTGACGCCGATGCATCGGTATGGGGGGTATGCGTAAGGGGAACGCTGTCATTGCGAGGAGCGCAGCGACGAAGCAATCCAGTTTGGGATTGGCGCGAAGCACCACCGAGTAGTTAGTGGCTTTGCAGAACTCCTGACCGTTGGCCGGGGGTGGCCCGGCGGCTAGTCGCTCGGTTCCCTCGCTTGTCTCGCGCTGTTTTTTAATGGAGGAACATGCCAGGGCATGTTCCTCGAAAGTAACCAAAAGAAGGCGACCCCGACATCCCCGAAACCCCGAAGATCAAGCGTGTCGGGTGGGCGAGGCTCAAACACCTTCGCCGCTGATCCGCCCGGCGGGCTCGATTTCCGGCGGGGCTGTGAGGGGAGGAAAGTCAAAACCAGAACTGTGACGACTGTATGGGCTGTGCTCTTACCGACCATCTGGCGCAATGCAGTAGCATTGCGTCCTACGCAACCTGAGCCAGCTTATGAGGGAAGATATGGAAATCAATCTCAGCGGTATTTGGACTGGCGAATTAAGCGGCACCAACTCAGGCGGTATGACGATCGACATTCAGCATGATGGAGATCGTTTGTACGGAAGGGGAAAGTTCTATGAGCCTTCAATTGGTAGCTATGAATACACGATCCAAGGCATAGTTAAAGGCGAGATAGCCTCATTTTTTCTCACTCCGAAACCCAATCAATCCGTGCAACTTGGAAATATCCAGGCAAGCGGAAAAATCGGCAATCCAAATTTGCTCAGCGGTCGCTGGGCATCAACTATTGGCACCGAGGGAGTTTTTACTCTCAAGCGAAGCTTGCCTGATGACCATGCTGCATCTGAGCCCAAGCAAAATTTTGTCTTCTTAATTCACGGCCACGACGAAGGGACAAAAGAAAAAGTCGCCCGGTTTCTCGAAAAACTTGGCGTTGAAGTAATCATCCTTCATGAGCAAGTAAACAAAGGGATGACCATTATTGAAAAGTTTGAAGAATATGCTTCGCGTGCTGGATTCGCTGTCGCCCTCTTCACGCCTGATGATATTGGTTCCCCGCTGGCAGATGAAGAAAAGAAACAGCCCCGTGCACGGCAAAATGTTGTCCTCGAAATGGGATATTTTGTTGGGCGCCTTGGCCGAGACAAAGTCTGTGTTTTATACAAAGGTGCTGTTGAATTACCGTCGGATATTCTCGGCGTTGTTTATTCTCAGATTGAAAACTCCGACGGCTGGAAATTAACGCTAGCAAAAGAATTAAAAGCAGCCGGTTACAACATCGACATGAACAAAATTGTCTAGCGTTTGAGCACGGATGCCAGCCCACGTGGCAGCACAAGTAGGCAATTCGACCAGTCACCACCACCCTGGTTTTGACGTTCTTCCCCTTACAGACCCGCCGAAGATCAAGTGTGGCGGGGGGATCAGCGGCAAAGGTGTTTGAGCCCCGCCCACGAAAAACATAATCAAAAAAACTAGGCGGGGCGAGTTCTTTGCCGCCCACCCGACGCGCTTGATCTTCGGGAACTCGGGGATGTCGGGGTCGCCTTTTCTTGGGTTACTTTCTTTTGGCGAGACAAAAGAAAGTGACTAGCTGCCGGGCTACCCCCGGCCAACGCTCAGGAGTCCTGCAAAGCCACTAACTACTCTGTGGTGCTTCGCGCCAATCCCCAAACTGGATTGCTTCGTCGCTGCGCCCCTCGCAATGACGGTTGAGGAACACGCGGCGTTGCACCGCGCGCCCATCCGTTCAGTACATCTTGTACGGCAAAAACTTCCCATTCAAAACAATCTTCACCCGATCCCCCTTCGGATCCTCCACTCGCGAAATATCCATCGAAAAATCGATCGCGCTCATGATGCCGTCGCCGAATTCCTCGTGGATCAGCGACTTGATCGTGGTGCCGTACACCATGATCAGTTCATAGAAGCGGTAGATCAACGGATCGGTCGGCACGGCACTCGGCAGGCTGCCCTTGTACGGCACGACCTGCAACTGGTCGACCGCCTCGGGCGGCAGGCCGAGCAGCTTGCCGACGGTGGTCGCCTGCTTCTTGTCGAGCGTCATCTGGCCGAGCAGGGCGGCAGTTGTCCATTCTTTGCTCTGACCGACCTTCTTGGCGATCTCTGCCCACTTGAGGCCTTTCTTGTGTTTGGCGGCGAGGATGAGGTCGGTGACTTCGGTGCGGGTCATGATGGTCCTTAGGTGTTAACAAGATGAATGTGGGGCTTGCCGGCATGCGACATCGGTGCAACGGTGGATTCCGCTTCGGTTTCGATGAGGTCTTCGGGATCGATGATGCTGGGCGAACTGGGCGCGTCGGGTGCATCGCGCAGGGCGCCGAACTGTTTCGACCGGCTCACCAGGAAATCGACCAGGTGGTTGCGTATCGGGTAGTAGTGCAGCTGCTTGTGTATGGCGCTGCGCTCGCGTGGACGCGGCAGGGTGTTGTTGACGATCTCGGCGATGCGTGCGTGCGGGCCGGTCGACATCAGCATGATCCTGTCGGAGAGCAGGATGGCTTCGTCGATGTCGTGCGTGATCATGAACACGGTCTGCTGCGTCTCGGCGCAGATCTTCAAGAGCTCGTCCTGGATCACGCCGCGCGTGAGCGCATCGAGCGCGCCGAAGGGTTCGTCCATCAGCAGCATTTTCGGTTCGATGGAAAAAGCGCGCGCGATGCCGACGCGCTGCTTCATGCCGCCGGAGAGTTGCGACGGCTTCTTGTGTTCAGCGCCCTTCAAGCCGACGAGCTCGATGTAGCGCATGGCGTGGTCGCGGATTTTCCGTTTGTTCCACGAAGGCCAGCGTGACTTCACCGCGAAGGCCACGTTCTCCAGCACGGTGAGCCACGGCATCAGCGCGTGGCTCTGGAAGATGACGCCGCGGTCGAGGCTCGGGCCCGTCACTTCGCGGCCGTCCATGAAGACGTTGCCGGCGCTGGCGGTGTCGAGACCGGCGAGGATGTTGAGGATGGTCGATTTTCCGCAGCCGGAATGGCCGGTGACGCAGACGAACTCGCCTTTGTGGATGCGGAAGTTGACGTGGTCGAACACGGTGACGTCTGCTCCGCCGCCAGGGCTGGGATAGACGCGCGCCAGGTTCTCGACCTGCACGAAGGGGTGGATGGATGAACTCGTCATGGCTTCATTCCTGGTACGCGACGCGCTTGCCCAGCACGCCGAAGACGCTGTCGAGCCCCATGCCGACGACGCCGATCATCAGGATCGCGAACAACACGTTGGTGAGCGAGAGGTTGTTCCACTCGTTCCACACGAAGTAGCCGATGCCGGTGCCGCCGACCAGCATTTCGGCGGCGACGATGACCAGCCAGGCGATGCCCATCGAGATGCGCATGCCCGTCAATATCGTCGGCGCGGCAGCCGGCAGGATGACGCGGAACGCTTTTCTCAGCGGATTGACTTCCAGCGTGCGCGAGACGTCGAGCCAGTCCTTCTTCACGTTGGCGACGCCGTGCGCGGTGTTGATCAGCATCGGCCACAGCGAGCAGATGAAGATGACGAAGATCGCAGACGCCGACGCGTCCTTGATCGTGTACAAGGCAAGCGGCATCCACGCCAGCGGCGAGATGGGCTTGAGCAGTTGCACGTAGGGGTTGATCGCCTGGTAGAACACGCGCGAGTTGCCGATGGCGAAGCCGAGCGGAATCGCCACTGCCGCGGCAAGGATGAAGCCACCGAGCACGCGCGCCAGCGAATAGGCGAGCTGGATGCCGATGCCCTTGTCGTTGGGGCCGTTGTCGTAGAAGGGATCGGAGAGCTTGCCCCATAGCGTCTGCGCCATCGCGGCCGGCGTGGGAAAGCTCGACGCACTGCTGGCCGCGCCACCACCCATCAGCGCGGCGTATTCGGGGTCGACGTCGGCCGCTACGGTCGATGCTTCGGGCAGCGTCGCAAGCTGCCAGATCAGCAGCAGCAAGGCGAACAGGCCGACCGACAGCAGCCCGGCCTTCTGGTTGAGGGTGAGCTTGGTCTTCATGCGCGTTTGATGGCGAAGGAGTTGGCGTATTCGTCGGCCTTGGCGGGGTCGAACACCTTGCCCATGATGGTGTGCTTCATGTAGTTGTCCTTCGGCGCCTTGAGACCGAGCTCGGCCATGCGCTTCCTGGCATCGGTGGCACGGAACACTTCCTCGGCGACCGTCTTGTAGTTGATCTCGCCCTTGATGTAGCCCCAGCGCTTCAACTGCGTGAGGATCCACACCGCCATCGACTGCCACGGGAAAGGATCGAAGTCGACACGATCGGGCACGTTGCGCACCTTGCCGAGACCGTCGGCGAAGCGCCCGGTCATAACCTGTTCCAACACGGGAATCGGCTGGTTGAGGTAGTTGGCCGGCGCGATCGCCTCGATGATGGCCTTGCGGTTTTCCGGCTTGTGCGCGTAGTCGGTGGCACTTGCTATTGCACGGAACAGCGCGGCGAAGGTGTTGGGATACTGCTTGTAGAACCCTTCCTGAACACCGAACGCGCAGCACGGGTGGCCGTCCCACAGGTCGCGCGACAGGGTATGGATGAAACCGACCTCCTCGTACACCGCGCGCTGGTTGAAGGGCTCGGGGCCGAGGAAACCGTCGATGTTGCCGGCGCGCAAGTTGGCCACCATGTCGGGCGGCGGCATCATGCGCAGTTCGACGTCGCGATCGGGGTCGAGGCCTGCCTCGGCAAGGTAGTAGCGCAACAGCAGGTTGTGGATCGAATAGTCGAACGGCAGTCCGAACTTCATACCCTTCCACGACTTGGGATCGAGCTTGTCCTTGTGCTTGAGGTGCAGGGTGATGGCCTGGCCGTTGATGTTCTGGATCGATGCGACGTCGACCGCCTGCCTGGCCGAGCCCAGCCCAAGCGACATCGCCAGCGGCATCGGCGAGAGCATGTGCGAGGCGTCGTATTCCTTGTTCTGCACCTTGTCGCGAATCACCGCCCAGCCGGCGGTTTTCTGCAGCGTGACGTTGAGGCCCTCACGCGCGTAGAAGCCCATGGGGCCGGCCATGATGATGGGGGTGGCGCAGGTGATCGGGATGAAGCCGATCTTGAGATCGGTTTTTTCCGGCTTGCCGGATTCGGCCGCGAGCGCCTTCGCCGCGCCCATCGGGAACAGCGCCGAGATCGCCGCCATCGCCGTGCCCGCACCGACAGCGCGCAGGAAACCGCGGCGCACCTGATCGTCGGGAAAGAGCCCGCGCATCACCGCCGATTCGACGACGCGCGACACGCGCGCGTCGCTGTTCTGCATGTCAGCGTCGTGGTCTGCCTGGCTATGGTGACGGCCGCAGCTGCAGCCTGCGCGATGCAGCTTGGTGTCGGGATCAAACGGATTGTCAAAACCGGACATAAGGCACTCCTATCGGATGGACCAAGTTTGGAACTCAACACGGCCGCATGCACCAGTTTCATTTCTTTGCGCCCCGTTCCAGTGCATGTATCAGTTTCGGTTCACTACTGGATGCCGTTCTTGCAGGCCCGATCCGGCGGGCTGTGCAGGTATACGGCCAGTGCTGCGTCGTGTTTCCACTTATGTCGTATTCAGGAAGCGTGCCAGCACGTTCAATCTGCGCTAATTGCCTGTTTCACAAGCACTCTCGTTCACACTTCCGAATTACGCCGATTGCGCTGGCCTGCTTCTTGATTACACAGTGTTGACACTTTGTTGCAAGGACTCTGCCATGACATCTGCCGCATTGCCTGCCGAACGGCTGCAGGACGAGGAACTACTGGTGATCCGTGAATCGGCACGCCTGATGGGTAAGAGCCTGGAGCCGGGGCTGGTGATTCGTGAAATGCTGCACCTGATCTCGGAGTTTCTCGGTTTGAACCGTGGACGGGTGGTGTTGCGCCAGCCGGGTGGCGACGGCTACGCGATCCGTTATGCCTATGGATTGACCGCGGAGGAAATCGAACGTGGCATCTACCGGCCCGGCGACGGCGTCACCGGACGCGTGCTGCAGAGCGGCACGATGGCGATCGTGCAGGACATCGACGACGATCCGCACTACCTTGCCCGCGCGGTCAGGCGCGACCGCCTGCCGAACGAGACGGTGAGCTACATCGCGCTGCCGCTGAGGAGCGAGGGCCAGGTGCTGGGCCTGCTGGGCGTGCACCGTATCCGTAGCCGCGCCCGCGCGCTCGCCGACGACCTGCGCATCCTCGAAATCGTCGCCACGCTGATCACGCAGATCCTCAAGCTCAACGACCGCGTCGCCGAGCAGACTGCGCGGCTGGAGCACGAAAACCGCGAACTGAAATGGGCACTCGAACACGGTTCACCGCAACAAGCCGCACTCGGCATCGTCGGCGAGTCGCCCGCGCTGCGGCACGCATTGCGCCAAGTCGAACAGGTCGCGTGCACCGACGCCACGGTGTTGCTGCTCGGCGAATCGGGTACCGGCAAGGAATTGTTCGCGCGCGCGCTCCATCTCTCCAGCCCCCGGCGCGACCAGCCCTTTGTCAAGGTGAACTGCGGGGCGATTCCGGAGAACCTGTTCGAGTCGGAATTGTTCGGCTACGAAAAAGGCGCGTTCACCGGCGCATCCACCGCGCGCGCGGGCTATTTCGAGCAAGCGCACGGCGGCACCCTGTTCCTCGACGAGATCGGCGACCTGCCGCTGGCGATGCAGGTGAAGCTGCTGCGCGTGCTGCAGGAGAAATCGCTGCTGCGCGTCGGCAGTCGCCGCGAAACGCCGATCGACGTGCGCATCGTCGCTGCCACCAACCTGGATCTGCAGCAGCAGGTCGCCGCCGGGCGCTTCCGCCTCGACCTCTACTACCGCCTCAACATCATTCCGATCCGCCTGCCGGCGCTGCGTGAGCGGCGCGAGGACATCCGTCCTCTGGTACGCCACCAGCTCAATCTCATCAGCCAGAGCTACCAACGTAACGTCGTCCTGACGCCGGAGGCGATGGAGCGCCTGGCCGACTACCCGTGGCCGGGCAACATCCGCCAGCTGCGCAACGTGCTGGAGCGTCTGGTGCTGCTGGCCGAAGGTGCGACGGTGTCGGCGCGCGAAGTGGAGCACGTCATCCGCGGCGAAGCGGTTGGCGCGCCATATGTGCAACTGCAGCCTGCCGCACCGCCGGCAGCGGGGGCCGTGCGTCCCTACCTGCCGGCACAATCGCACGACCGTCAGCAGATCGAGCAGGCCTTGGCACAAACCCATGGCAACAAGTCGCGCGCCGCACAGCTCCTCGGGCTGACACTGCGCCAACTGAACTACCGCCTCAAGCGCCTCGCCATGACATGACAAAGGTTGACAATTTGTTAGCGCACAAATCGGACAGCCAACACCTCCAGACAGATATTCACTGAAGAATCAATGGCTTGACATTGTTTGACCCGGCTGGCACGGGAATCGCAATACAGGAGTATCGGTTTCCCGATCAACCTGTCCAAGGAGTCATGCCATGTCCGAAGTCGTCGCCCTGAAAACCCAAGCCGTGCTCGAACCCATTTCGGCAGGGGGGCTCGCCGCCCTGGCCGAAAAGGGTAAATCCAACCCGCAATCGGTCGTCACGCTGAAAGCCAAGACCGTGTGCGAGAGCAAGTTCCGCAACCTCACCTACGTGCGCAATCTGCCGGCGCACGTGATCGACGAGCCGCCGCACCTGCTCGGCGACGATACCGCGCCAAATCCGTCCGAGGCGGTGCTCGCCACGCTCGGTTCGTGCCTGTCGGTCGGCCTGCACGCCAACGCGGTGGCACGCGGCATCACCCTGACCAAGATCGAACTCGAGCTGGAGGGCGACATCAACGTGACCGCAGTATGGGGCGTGGGCGACCTCGATCCGCTGAAGAAGCTCGGCTTCACCGACGTGCGCGTGAAGGTGCATCTCGAAGGCAACGCCAGCGAGGCCGAGTTGCAGGATCTGGTCGCGCATGCCAATGCCTGGTCGCCGGTCGCCAACACGCTGCGCAAGCCGGTCAACGTCAGCGTCGTGCTAGCCTGAATGAATCTTCTCAGGAGCGCATTATGGCTGCCGTCGCCCTCGCCCCCGCTACAGAGGCCCCTGAGGAAATCCTGCCGGGCCTGTCCGCTCTCATCGCCGCGGAACTCACGCCCAAGGTGGTCGACATCGATCTCAAGGGTGAGTATCCCGGCGCATTTCTCAAGCAACTCGGCACGCTCGGCGGGCTCGCCAGCCTGACACCACCCGAGCTCGGCGGTAGTGGGCGCGGCCTCGCGCATGCGATCCGGATAATTGAGGAAGCCTCGAAGCAGTGCGTGTCGACCGGCTTCCTGCTGTGGGCCGAGTACGCCTTGCAATGGTATCTGGTCAACAGCTCCAACCGCGCGCTCGCCGCCGCGATGCTGCCGAAGATGGCACGCGGCGAGGTCCTCGGCGGCACGGCGCAGTCGAACAGCATGAAGTCGTGCGCAGGCATCGAGGAGACGCGGCTGAAAGCGCAGCGCGTCGAAGGTGGCTACCTCGTCAACGGCGCGCTGCCCTGGGTATCGAACATCGGCCCCGAGCACTATTTCCACATGGGCGCTACGTTGCCCGGCACGCCGGGGCTGTTGATCGGCCTGATCCACGGCAGCATGCCCGGCCTCACGCTGACACAGAACGCCCGCTTCATCGGCATGGAGGGGACGAATACCTTTGCCTGCCGTTTCCGCGACGTCTTCCTCGGCGACGAGCAAGTCATCTGTCACCCTGGCGAGTTCGACGCCTTCCGTGACCGCACCAAGTCGGCCTTCATCCTGCTGCAGATGGGCATGGGCCTCGGGCTGGTAGACGCCTGCGTGGCGATGATGAAGCACGCCGACAAGACGCACGGCCACGTCAACCGCTTTCTCGACGTGCAGGCCGATGCGTTGGAAGCTGAACTCGACGCGGCGCGCACCGCGACCTACGCACTGGCGAAGCAGATCGAGCGCGATGGGTGCGCGCCGTACGTCAAGGCCACCCTGCAGCTGCGGCTGGCCGGTAGCGAGCTTTCCCTCAAGGCGGCCAACGCCGCCATGCTGCATCTGGGTGCCAAGGGCTATCTGTCGAACCATGCCGCACAACGCCGTCTGCGCGAAGCCTATTTCATCGCCATCGTTACCCCGGCGATCAAGCACCTGCGCAAGGAGCTGCACGAATTCGACGCCCCCTGCGCGCTGTCGCAGCCCGAACGGGAGGTCGCATGATCCGCTTCGCAGTGTCGCTCACGGTCGACGCGGCGGCGGAGAAGCTCATCGCCGCGATTGCGGCCTACCCGATGGGCCTGGTCGCGCACGCCGACGGCCAGGCCAACTGCGCGAAGAAGGGCATCGCGGTACCGGCCGACCAGGTGCTCGAAGTGTTCCGCCCCGACTACGCGGTCAAGGTGTGGGCCGCGGAGAAGGCGGCCGGCATCGACATCCCGCTGCGTATCCATCTCTACGAGGCTGGCGGCCACGCCTGGGTCGCGTACCGCACCGCATCGGAGGTGTTCCGCCCTTATGCCAACGCGCAACTCGACGCGATCGGCGCCGAACTCGACCTGATCTTCACCCAGCTGCTCGCCACCCTCAATCCGTGGAAACTGCCATGATGAAACTCGCCGCGTCCGCCCCCGAATCCGCATCGGTCTACCGAAAATGGACCTGCGCCGTATGCGACTATGTCTACGACGAAGCACTCGGCGACCCCGAGCACGGTCTCGCGCCCGGCACCCGCTACGTCGACATTCCCGACGACTGGATCTGCCCGGACTGCGGCGTGACCAAGGCGGACTTCTGCTGCTTCGACGACTGAGCCGCCGATTTCTGGAAAAGAGGCCGCCCCGGTAAAATCCGGGGATGATCGTCTATCTCCACGGCTTCAATTCCTCTCCCGCTTCCGGCAAGGCGCGTCAGCTCGGCGAGCATCTGGCCTCGATCGGCCGCGCCGCCGACTACCTCTGTCCTGCGCTCGCCAACAGCCCGCGCGAGGCCATTGCCCAGGTCGAAGCCGCGCTTGCCGCGCATAGCGGCCCGGTGACGCTGGTCGGCAGCTCGCTCGGCGGCTTCTACGCGACTTTTCTTGCCGAGAAGCACGGCTGGAAGGCGGTGCTGGTGAACCCCGCGGTGCACGCCCACCGGCTCCTGCGCGGCGCGCGCGGCCCGCAGAAGAACTGGCACACCGGCGAGACCTGGGAACTCACCGACGCGCACCTGGCCGAACTGGCTGCGCTCGACGTGCCGGCGATCACCCGCCCCGGTCGCTACCTGCTGCTGGCGCAGACCGGCGACGACGTGCTCGATTATCGCGATGCCGTCGCCTACTACGCCGGCGCCACACAGATCATCGAGGACGGCGGCGACCACGGTTTCGTCGGCTTCGAGCGCCACTTCCAAACCATCCTGGATTTCTGATTTTTCATGCACCTGATTTTTGAAGAGGACGGCCACTTCAAGGCCGGTTCGATCCTGTCCGAAACCGAAGCCACGGCGCAGGTCGAAGCGGCCAGCGGCAAGCGCAGCAAGATCAAGACGGCGAATATCCTGCTGCGCTTTGCCGCGCCGGCGCCGGCCGAGGTGATGGCCGAAGCCGAGGCGCTCGCCGCGGAGCTCGACGCCGACTTCCTGTGGGAGGCGGCCGGCACGGAAGAATTCGGCTTCGAGCAACTGGCGCAGGAATACTACGGCCACGCGCCGCGCCCGGCCGAAGCCGTGGCGCTGCTGCTGAAACTGCATGCGTCGCCGATCCATTTCCATAAAAAGGGCCGCGGCCGCTATCGGCCCGCGCCCCCCGAGACGCTCGCCGCCGCCAAGGCGGGGCTGGAGAAGAAGCGGCTGGCCGCCGAACGCCAGGCGCATCTGGTCAGCGAGCTCAGCGCCTTCCGCCTGCCGCCCGAGTACGCCTCGCTGATCCCGCGCATCCTCATCGCGCCGGACAAGAACACGCTGGAATACAAGGCGCTGGAGGAAGCCGCCCACGCCACGGGCCTGTCGCCGTTGCGGCTCGTCGAGCGTTGCGGCGCGATTCCCTCGCCGCTCGATTTCCACATGGCGAGTTTCCTTCTCGAGTGGTTCCCGCGCGGCACCGCGTTCGCGCCGGTCACTGAACCGGTCGACCCGCCCGAGCTGCCGAAGAGCACGGTGCGCGCATTCTCGATGGACGACGAGGCGACGACCGAGATCGACGACGCGCTCTCCATCGAGTGGCGCGACGACGGCACGATCCGCGTCGGCATCCACATCGCGGCGCCGGCGCTCGGCATTCAACCCGGCTCCGAACTCGACAGGGTCGCGCGCGAGCGCCTGTCGACCGTGTATTTCCCCGGCGACAAGATCACCATGCTGCCGGAGGCGCTGATCCACCACTACACCCTGGGCGAAACCCACGACTGCCCGGCGCTGTCGCTTTATATCGACGTGGCCGCCGACCTCTCCGTGCTCGCCACCGAAACCAGGCTCGAAATGGTGCACATCGCCGACAACCTGCGTCACGAGACGCTGGAAGTGCTGTTCAACGACAACACCCTCGGCAATCCCGACATTCCGGATTACCCCTGGCGCCGCGAGCTCGAATGGCTGCACGACTTCGCCGCGGTGCTCGAAGCCGGTCGCGGCAAGACCGATACGGTCGACCGTGTCGACTACAGCTTCAAGGTGAAGGATGACCACATCAGCATCGTGCCGCGCAAGCGCGGCAGCCCGATCGACAAGGTGGTGTCCGAGCTGATGATCTTCGCCAACGCGCACTGGGGCGGCTGGCTCGCCGAAAAGCGCGTGCCCGCCATCTACCGCGCGCAGGCGGGCGGCAAGACGCGCATGACGACCGCGCCCGACCCGCACCAGGGCCTGGGCGTCGACCAGTACGCCTGGTCGACCTCGCCCCTGCGACGCTACGTCGACCTGGTCAACCAGCGCCAGCTCATCAGCCTCGTGCAGGGCACCGACCCGGTGTATCCGCCGCGCAGCGAACAACTTTTTGCCATCGTGCGCGACTTCGAGCTCGCCTACGACGCCTACAATGAATTCCAGCGGCGTCTCGAACGTTACTGGATGCTGCGCTGGTTGATCCAGGAGCACATCAGCGAAGTCACGGCGACCGTCATCCGCGAAGACCTGGTGCGCTTCGACAAGCTGCCGCTGGTGACGCGCGCGCCCTCGGTGGCGGGCGCGGCGCCCGGTTCGACGGTAAGGCTGGCGATATCGAATATCGACCTGCTCGATCTCGGCTTCCACGCCGAGCTCGTCGAAGCCGTCGCGCCGCCGCCTGACAGCGCCGCCACGGTTCCGTAGAATCAGGCCTGTTCCAGCCGCACCCCGATGGCCACCGTACAGCCCCTTCCTCTCGCCGAACCCTCCAAGCAGGACACGCGCATCGCGCTTGCCCTGCTGGTGTCGGCGGCAGTGCACGGCATGCTGCTGTCGACCCAGTTCGTGCAGATCAACCCGCGCCTGTTCGAGGACACCAGCCTGCCGATGGAGGTGGTGCTGGTCAACGCCAAGACACGCGAGGCGACGCTCAACCCCGACGCGCTGGCGCAGGTGAACCTCGCCGGCGGCGGCAACACCGACGAGGAGCGGCGGCTGAAAAGTCCGCTGCCGGCAAGCCCGCAGACGCAGGTCGGCGGCGAGGAAGCCGCGTTGCAGGCACGCGTGGCCGAACTCGAGCAGCGTGCCCGCATGTTGATGACCCGGATCCAGCCTGAAGCCGAGACGCCGGCGCCGCGCCCGCAGGCGGCGACACCGGTCGACGCCGCCCGGCTCAACCAGCAGGCGCGCGAGGTGGTGCAGCAACAGGCGCGAGAAATGGCGCAGTTGCAGGCGAGCATTTCGCAGCAGTGGGACGAGTACCAGAAACGACCGAAGCGCGCCTTCATCGGCGCCAACGTGCGCGAGTACGCGTTCGCGCGCTACGTCGAGGACTGGGTCGCCAAGGTCGAGCGCATCGGCAACCTCAACTATCCCGAGGCGGCGCGCCGCCAGGGCATCTACGGCAGCCTCAAGCTCACCGTGTCGATCTTCGCCGACGGCCGCATCGAGGCGATCGACATCGACCGCTCGTCGGGCTCGAAAATCCTCGACGCCGCGGCGATCCGCATCGTCGAACTCGGCGCCCCCTACGCGCCCTTCCCCGAAGACATGCGCAAGAAGGCCGACATCCTGTCGATCACGCGCACCTGGACCTTCACCCGCTCCGACCAGCTGGTCGGCACCGACTGAGCGCGGTTGTCGCCGCATCCGTCCACATGGGCTTCAACCCATAGGGGCTCGGCGTCCTTCCGGCTTCAGCGGCTGACAGCCACGGCCTGCCCCGTCGGGGCGGCCCGCACCGGCAAAGCGTAGGTGTTGTGTATAATATTCTGATTTTCTTATATTTCCTGATCCTTCGGAGTCCACCATGCACACCGGCACCACGCTTACCCAGTTCATCATCGAAGAACAGCGCCGCACCGCGGGCGCCACCGGCGACTTCACCTCGCTGTTGAACGACGTCGTCACCGCCTGCAAGGCGATTTCCAACGCTGTCAACAAGGGCGCCCTGCTCGGCATGATGGGTTCGCTCGATTCCGAGAACGTGCAGGGCGAAACCCAGAAGAAGCTCGACGTCATCACCAACGACATCATGATCCGCTCCAACGAGTGGGCCGGCCACCTCGCCGGCATGGCGTCGGAAGAAATGGACGACGTCTACGCCATCCCCAGCCAGTACCCGCTCGGCAAATACCTCCTGGTGTTCGACCCGTTGGACGGCTCGTCGAACGTGGACGTGAACATCTCGGTCGGCACCATCTTCTCGATCCTGAAAGCCCCGGTCGCCGGCCGCGCCGCCAAGGCGGAAGACTTCCTGCAGCCCGGCACCCAGCAGGTGTGCGCCGGCTACGCGATCTATGGTTCGTCGACCATGCTGGTCCTGACCTTCGGCCACGGCACCAACGGCTTCACGCTCGACCGCGACGTCGGCGAATTCGTGCTGACCCACCCCAACATGCGGATTCCGACCGAAACGAAGGAATTCGCGATCAACGCCTCCAACATGCGTTTCTGGGAAAAGCCGGTGCAGCGCTACGTCGAGGAATGCCTCGCCGGCAAGACCGGCCCGCGCGGCAAGGACTTCAACATGCGCTGGGTCGCCTCGATGGTCGCCGAAGTGCACCGCATCCTCACCCGCGGCGGCATCTTCATGTACCCCAAGGACACCAAAGATCCGTCCAAGGCCGGCAAGCTGCGCCTCCTGTACGAGGCCAACCCGATGGCCTTCATCGTCGAGCAGGCCGGCGGCGCCGCCACCACCGGCTATTCGCGCATCCTCGACCTCAAGCCGGAAGGCCTGCACCAGCGCGTGCCGGTGATCCTCGGCTCCAAGACCGAGGTGGATACCGTGACAGGCTATCACCACGAGAAGGCGGCGTGAGGCGCGCCCGATCGACGAACGAAAAAGCCGGGCCGTCCCGGCTTTTTCGCTTCCGAACGACAGAAATGCGCCAAACGAAACACGTATCCAGGTTCTGACCCCCCAGTGGAGCAGATGGTCACCGAGCCAACCATAATGCCCCTGCCGTCCCCCCTGGGCGCCGATGTCGGCAGCTCGCCGGTCATCCGTCCGCTTGCCGAATCGGACCTCCCGAATCTGTTCGCCTTCATTCGCGGGCTGTCCTTCGCCACGCGCTACTTCCGCTTCGGCCATGGCGACTACGACCCCGAGCAGCACGGTGCACGTCAGGGATGCCTGCTGGCGCCCGAGCAGGGCCTGCATCTGATTGCCCTGGTCGACACGGACGGCTGCGAGGTCGTGGTCGGTTCCGCCCGGTACGTCATCCAGCCCGGGAAGACGAGCTGTGAGTTCGCCATCGTCGTGGCGGATTCCTGGAAGCATCATGGAATCGGCCATCGGCTGATGGACGCCTTGTCGAATCGCGCCAGGGCCCAAGGCCTCCGCACGCTCTTCGGCCGCATCCTCGAAAGCAATCAGGAAATGATCGAATTCGTCCGGAGCTACGGCTTCGAGATTTCCGACGGTCCGGAAGGCCCCTGGCAAAAGATTGCCGTCCTGAACCTCTGAGCCGACCGCGCGCCCGCCTCGTTCAATTCCACCAGCGCAAGAATCGGGTGGCCGCGCATGCCGCGCGGCAGTAGAGTGCCCGCATGGCCACCCTGCTCGCCGATTCCAGCCGCGACTACGCCCGCATCGCCGAGGCGATCGAATACCTGCGCGAACACCGGCGTGCGCAGCCCGATCTCGCCGCGCTGGCAAGGCATCTGCATCTCAGCGAACCACATCTGCAGCGCCTGTTCACCCGCTGGGCGGGAATCAGCCCGAAGCGCTTCCTGCAAAGCCTGACACTGGAATACGCGCGTGCCCGGCTCGACGCGACGCACGACGTGCTGAGCCTGAGTCTGGAGGCCGGGCTATCCGGACCGGGCCGGCTGCACGATCTGTTCGTCACGCTCGACGCGGTATCGCCGGGCGAGGCGAAATCCGGCGGGCGTGGGCTGACGATCCGCTACGGCGTGCATCCGACGCCGTTCGGCAACGCACTCATTGCACGCACCGAACGCAGCATCTGCAAACTGCATTTCCTGGCCGCAGGCGAGACGCCCGAACCGCTGCTGCGTGCCGACTGGCCGCACGCGACCCTGCTTGCGGATGCAGCCGCGACGGCGCCGCTGATCGCGACAATCTTCGGCGCCGCCCGACCGGCCGCGCCGCTCGCGCTGTGGGTCAAGGGCAGCAATTTCCAGTTCCAGGTATGGCGCGCGCTGCTGGCGATCCCGCCGGGTGGACTGGCGACGTACCGTAGGCTGGCCGAGGACATCGGCCAGCCGCGTGCGGCACGCGCGGTAGGCAATGCCGTCGCCGCCAATCCGCTCGCCTACCTCATCCCCTGCCACCGCGTCATCCGCGAAACCGGCGCCCCCGGGGAGTATCGCTGGGGCGTGGTGCGGAAGACGGCGATTCAGTGCTGGGAATCTGACGGCGTGGGGTGATGCGACGGCAGGTGCGCGCTAACGCCGTGGCCATGGTGCGGATGCGCGTCGATCTCTGCCTGGCTGACCTTCAAACGCCTGTCGTTTACCCAGTGGTAGAACAGCGGAATGAAGAATACCGCCAGGAAGGTCGCCGCGAGCATGCCGCCGACCACGCCGGTGCCCACCGCATGACGCGCGCCCGCACCGGCGCCGGTTGAGATCGCCAGCGGCACGACGCCGAGGATGAAGGCAAGCGAGGTCATGAGGATGGGACGGAAGCGCAGGCGCGCCGCCTCCAGCGCGGCCGCCACGCTCGAATAGCCTTCCTGCTTCTTCAGCACGGCGAATTCCACGATGAGGATCGCGTTCTTCGCCGCCAGGCCCAGCAGCGTGACGAGACCGATCTGGAAATACACGTCGTTGGTCAGACCGCGCAGCCACACTGCGGCGAGCGCGCCGAAGGTGCCGAAGGGCAGCGCCATCATCACCGCGAAGGGCAGCGACCATTTCTCGTATTGCGCGGCGAGAATCAGGAACACCATCAGCACTGCGAGACCGAGCGCAAGACCGGACGTGCCGCTGGAACGCTTTTCCTGGAACGAGGCACCGGTCCATTCGTAACTGAAATCGGGCGGAAGGGCCTTTTTCGCGATTTCGTCGACGATGGCGAGCGCCTGCCCTGAACTGATGCCCGGCACCGCGCTGCCCATGATCTTGACCGCCTGGTAGTTGTTGTAGCGGTCGAGCGTCTCGGGACCCGACGAGAACGAAATCTTCGCCAGCGCCGACATCGGCACCATGTCGCCCTTCGCGTTGGGCACGAACAGCGCCGAAACGTCCTGCGGCGTCTTGCGCGCGCCGGGCTCGGCGCCCATCAACACCTGCCAGGTGCGGCCGTACTTGTTGAAGTCGTTGACGTAGTAGCTGCCGAGCGTGGCCGACAGCGTGCTGAAGACGTCATCGATCTTCACGCCGAGCATCTTGGCTTTTTCTCGGTCCACGTCCACGTAGAGCTGCGGCACGTGCGGCCGCCACAGCGTCAGTACCTGCGCCAGCCGCTTGTCTTGCCGCGCCGCGCCGAGGAAGGCATCGGCGACCTGCGAGAGTTTCTGTGGATCGCCCTCGCCCTTGTTCTGGATGTAGAACTCGAAGCCGCCGGCGTTGCCCAGACCGAAGATCGGCGGCGGCGCGAAGGCGAGCACCAGCGCTTCCTTGATGTGGCCCGTTGCGCCCATCATTTCGCCGACCATCTGCGGGATGGTCTTGTCGCGCTCGTCCCAGTGGCGCGCCGCGACGAAGATGGTCGCCGCGCTGTTGCGGAAACCGCCGCCGAGAAAATCGAGGCCGGCGAAGGCGACGACGTGTTCGACCGCGGGATCTTTGCGCACGATGGCGTCGACCTGTTTGACCACCGCGGTGGTGCGCGCGAGCGTCGCGCCGTCCGGCAGGTAGGCCGCACTGATGTAGTAGCCCTGGTCTTCGTCCGGCACCAGGCTGCCGGGTGTGACCTTCCATAGCGTGAACGCGGCGGCGATCATCAGGCCGTAGATGGTGAGCGCGATGAGCGAACGCCGCATGAGGAAGGTGACGCCGCCCAGATACCCGCGCGTGAAATGCGCAAAGCCGCGGTTGAAGGCACGGAAGAAACGTCCGGGTTCGTGCGGTTTATGGCCTTTCAGCAGCGCCACGCACAGGGCCGGCGTCAGCGTCAGCGCGACGATGCCCGAGATGACGACGGCGATGGAAATGGTCACCGCGAACTGGCGGTACAACTCGCCGGTGAGGCCGCCGAGGAAGGCGATCGGGATGAACACCGCGCACAGCACGAGCACGATGGCAATGACCGGACCGGTGACTTCGCGCATTGCGTGCAGCGCCGCCTCGCGCGGCGTTTTCTTTTCCTCCTGGATGATGCGCTCGATGTTTTCCAGCACCACGATGGCGTCGTCGACCACGATGCCGATGGCGAGCACCATGCCGAACAGCGTCAGCGTGTTGATCGAGTAGCCGAGCAGCAGCAGGCCGACGAAGGTGCCGAGCAGCGACACCGGCACGGCCAGGATGGGAATCAGCGTCGCGCGCCAGTTCTGCAGGAAGATGAACACGACGAGCACGACCAGCGCGATCGCCTCACCCAGCGTCTTCAGCACTTCGCGGATCGAGACCTCGACGAAGCGCGTGGTGTCGTAGGGAATCGCGTAGTCGAGTCCCTGCGGGAAGGATTCCTTCAGTTCCTCGACCGTGCGCTTGACCTCGTCGCCGACGTCGAGCGCATTGGCGCCGGGCTGCAGGAAGATGCCGACCAGGGTTGCCGGCTTACCGTTGTAGAGGCCGTTGAAATCGTAGTCCTTGGAACCCAGTTCGACCCGCGCGACGTCGCGCAGCTTCAGCATCGAGCCGTCCGCGTTGGCGCGCACGACGATGTTCTCGAACTCCTTCGGGTCGGCCAGCCGGCCCTTCGCGGTGAGCGAATACACCAGCGACTGTCCCTGGTCGATGGGCGGCTGGCCGATCTTGCCCGGCGCGAACTGCGCGTTCTGTTCGCCGATGGCCTTGGAAATGTCGGTTACCGTCACGCCCAGTTGCGCCATGCGGTCGGGCTTGAGCCAGATCCGCATCGCATAGTCCTTGGCGCCGAAGATCTGCACGTTGGTCGTGCCGGGAATCCGCTTCAGCCGGTCGAGCACGTTGAGCGTGACGTAGTTGCTGGTGTAGAGATCGTCGAAGCGACCGTCTGGCGAGAGGAAGGCGAGCACCTGCAGGAAGGCAGACGAACCCTTCTCCACCGTCACGCCCTGGCGCCGCACTTCTTCCGGCAGGCGTGCCTCGGCCTGCTTCACGCGGTTGTTCACGTTGAGCGCGGCGCGGTCGACGTCGGCGCCGATCTCGAAGGTGACCTGGATTTCCAGCACGCCATTGGACGCAGACGTTGAAGACATGTACATCATGTCCTCGATGCCGTTGATCGCGTTCTCCAGCGGCGCGGCGACCGTCTGTTCCAGCACGACGGCCGACGCGCCGGGATAGATCGCGCGCACGGTGACGACCGGCGGCGCGATCTCGGGATACTGCGCGATCGGCAGTACGCGCATCGCCAGCAGGCCGGCGAGCACGACAAGGATGGACAGGACCGTCGAGAAAATCGGGCGGTCGATGAAGTAGCGCGAGAGCATGGTGGCGGCCCCCGCTTACTTGGCTGACTGCGCGGACCGCGGGGCGGCTTGGGCGGGCGGCGCGGCGGGTTTCGCCGGCGCGACACCGGCTTCGTTCGCGGCCACCGGCATGCCCGGGAAGAATATCCGCGCCATGCCGTCGACGATGACGCGGTCACCCGCTTTCAGGCCCTGACGAATCACCCAGCGTCCACTCGACTGGTCGGGATCGCCGCCGGTCCATGCCCCCACCACCACCGGTCGGGGCAGGGCCACGGTCATGCCTTTCTCGCCCGGCGTGGCAACGTAAACGAACTTGCCGGATGTGCCATCCTGGACGGCCGATTGCGGCACGGTGATGGCATTGGGCAGGCTGCCGCCCTCTATGATCACACGCACGAACTGACCGGGCTTGAGTGCGCCGTCGGCGTTGGCGAACTCGGCCCGCATGTCGAATGCACCGGTTTCCGGGTTGGCCTTGTAGTCGCTGAAATTCAGCTTGCCGCTTGCTTGGACGCGGCTGCCATCGGCAAGCACCAATCCCACGCGCTGCTTGCCTGCCAGCAGGGCCCCTTCGGCGATCTGTTTTTCCAGTGTCAGGCGCTCGTCCTCGCCGATGGAAAATCTCGCGTACAGCGGATCAATCTGCGCCAACGTGGTAAGCGCCGGGCCGGTGGGTGATACCAGTGCGCCTTCCACCTGGAGCGCCCGCCCCATCACGCCGGCGATGGGCGCGCGGATTTCGGAGTAGTTGCGGCTGATGCGAGCGTTGGTCAGGCCGGCCTCGGCGGCTTTCACACCCGCGCGCGCCACATCGAGCGCGGCCTCCGTGGCATCGAGCGCACGCTGGCTGACGAAGCCCTGAGCCGCCAACGACTGGTTGCGCGCATATTCCACCTGCGCTTCCTTGTAGAGGGCGGCGCGATTGGACAGTTCGGCCTCGGCGGCGCGCAGCTGCGCCATCTGGCTGTCGGAATCCAGGGTGTAGAGCAGGGCGCCGGCCTTGACCGGCGCACCCTCTTCAAAATGCCGGCGCTCGATCAGCGCCGAGATGCGGGGGCGGATTTCCACTTCCCGCGAAGCTTCCAGCCGGCCCACGTATTCAAAGTTGACCGGCACGGTCTGGGGCCTGACTGTCTCCACGGTCACGGCTGCGGGCGGGGGCATGCCGCCCTGTTGCTGTGGGCCGGCATCGGGCTGGCCGCAGGCTGCCAGCAAGGCAGTCATACAGAGGGCGAAGAACGTGGTTGCGCGTGACATGACACTCCCCTGGTTGGGTGTTTGTGCGCCATCATAGCAACATACATTCATGTATGTAAATTGCTTTGTGCCGGGTTTTTGTGGACAATCGGGCCATGGTCAGGAAAACACGCGAGGACGCCCTCGCCACCCGCGACGCACTGCTGACGGCCGCGCTGCAAACCTTCCGCGAGCGCGGCGTGGCCCACACCCGGCTATCCGATGTGGCCGCCCGCGCCGGGGTGACGCGTGGTGCCATCTACTGGCATTTCAAGGACAAGGCGGAGCTGTTTGCCGCCGTGTGTGAGCGCGGCACCCTGCCGGTGGAAGCCCTGCTTGCCGAAGCCAGCCGCACGGTGCAGCGCGATCCGCTTGCCACGGTCAAGCAGCTGGCGTTGATGGCCCTGAAGCAACTGGCGGGGCACGCCGACACCCAGGCGATGTTCGACGTGATCTTCCACAAGTGCGAGTTCACCGACGAGCTCGCGCCGGTCATGGCCAAGAACGACGCCGACCGCACAGCCTGCCTGACGCAGGTCCAAGCCCTGTTCGAGCAAGCCGTCGCAGTTGGGCAATTGCCGCCGCACACCGACACCTATCTGGCCACCCAGGGCATGCACGCCTACATGGTTGGCCTGATGCACGAGTGGGTGCTCGCTCCGGAAAGCTACGACCTCGCCGCCTGCGCCGAACCCCTGCTCGACACCTATCTCGCCGGACTCATGCAGCGTCCGCCGCGCTGTCCGTAGGTCCGTCGCTGCCCGATGCCAGCTTGAACAGGGCCAACGCCCGGGCACGCTGCACGGCGTGATCGACGACGGGGGCGGGATAATCGCGCCCGATCACCGCGCCCAGCCTGGCCTGTTCGGCCGCCGGCAAGGTCCAGGGCGCGTGGATGAATTTGTCGGGCAAGGCCGCCAGTTCGGGGACATAGCGGCGGATGAACTTACCCTGCGGGTCGAATTTTTCCGATTGGCTAACCGGGTTGAAGATGCGGAACCAGGGCTGCGCATCGCAGCCGACCGACGCCGCCCACTGCCAGCCGCCGCTGTTGGCGGCCAGATCGAAGTCGATGAGCTT
>DYFW01000006.1:10377-26699 GCA_020725005.1 Thiobacillus denitrificans | reverse complement strand
CCGCGGCTGCCGCGCTGCCACGCCGCGGCGGCGAGCTGGCGGATCGACACCGTGCCGAAGCGCAGATGCACCGACAGATACGAGGGCCCTTTGACGGCGGGAAAATCACGCGTGTCGGCGTAGCGGTCGATGCGTTCGAGAAAATCGGCGAACAGCCGCGCCCCGCCCGCCATCCCGGTCGGCAGGCGCAGGTCGCGCAGATTGCTGGGCCGGAACCCCAGGTCTTCGAGTGTCGGTACCGGGCTCGACAATGGCGCGAGGCGGTCGGCGTGAAGTTCGACTGGATACGCGTCCAGGAAATCGGGCGTCAGCTTTTTCAGCCAGGCATTCTTGTAAGGGGTATATACACTGAAAGGCTTTCTGGCGGCAGTGAGCACTTCTTCACGTTCGAAAACCACCGCATCCTTGTAATGATGAACGGCCACGCCGCGGGCGCGCAGCGCGGCTTCGACGGCGGCATCGCGCGCCAGGGCGGCGGGGTCGTCGTCGTGGTTGAAGAAGACGGCGCGGGCGCCGGTTTCGTCCGCCAGGCGCGGCATTTCCTCGCGCGCGACGCCGTGCCGCACGATCAACCCGCCCCCCGTCGCGGCGAGCGCCTGCTGCAATTCGGTGACGCTCGCGTGAATGAATTCGACGCGGCGATCGGCCGGGTCCGGCAACGTATCGAGAATCTCGCGGTCGAACACAAAAGCGCATATCACCTGCCGGGACTGCCTGAGCGCATGGTGGAGCGCGGCATGGTCGAAATCGCGCAGGTCGCGGCGGAACCAGACCAGCGCACGGTCGTATTCAGGCATGGGGCAGGACGGCCGTTATATGTGAACGAAACGGATTGTGGCATGTACGCCGGATCGAGGCGGATTACAATGGAAGGGCCATCATGGATACCGTGAACCTCACCCATCATTTCCTGATCGCCATGCCCGGCATGGTCGACCCGAATTTCAACGGCACGCTGACCTATATCTGCGACCACAGCGAGCAGGGCGCGCTCGGCGTGGTGATCAACCGGCCGATCGACCTGGAGCTGTCGACGCTGTTCGAGCAGATCGGTCTGCCGCTGCCCGAGCGCCTGCACCACAAGACCGTGTACTTCGGCGGCCCGGTGCAGACCGAACGTGGCTTCGTGCTGCACAGCCCGCCGCAGACCTTCAGTTCGACGCTCACCGTCAACAACGAAATCAGCCTCACCACGTCCAAGGACGTGCTCGAGGCGGTGAGCCAGGGCGGCGGGCCGGAAAAGTTCATGGTGTCGCTCGGCTACGCCGGCTGGGGGGCGGGTCAGCTCGAGGACGAAATCAAGCAGAACGCCTGGCTGTCGGTGGCCGCCGACCCGCAGGTGATTTTCGACCTGGCGCCCGAAGACCGCCTGCCCGCCGCGATGAGGCTCCTCGGCATCGACTTCGCCAGCCTGTCCGAAGAAGCCGGGCACGCTTGAGCCTCGCGGACACCCACGGCACGGTGCTGGCCTTCGACCTGGGCCTCAAACGCACCGGCGTCGCCTCGGGCGAACTCTCGCTCGGCATCGCCCATCCGCTTACTGTCCTCGAAGCCGGCTCGACCGAGGCGCGGCTCGCCGCGATCGCCAGGCTGATCGCCGAATGGCAGCCCGTGCTGCTGGTGCTGGGCCTGCCCACGCACGCCGACGGCAACGAACACGCGATGACCCGGGTGGCCAAAAACTTCGCCCGCAAATTAGAATCGCGCTTCGGTCTGCCGGTATTCCTGGTCGACGAACGCCACACCAGCGCCGCCGCCGAGGCCGAGCTGCACGAACGCGGCATCCACGGCAGGAAGAACAAGGCGCTGGCCGATGCGGTCGCGGCGCAGCTGATACTCCAAGGATTCTTTGATGCACGCCTCATTGCCTGATGTCGATTCCCTGATCGCGCAGCTGGCCGCCGCCATCGCGCCCACCCTCACGCCCGATACCGCGATCGTCGGCATCCACACCGGCGGCGTATGGGTCGCCGAGCGGCTGCACGGCTTGCTGCAGCGTCCGCAGCCGATGGGCACGCTCGACATTTCGTTCTATCGCGACGATTTCTCGCGCATCGGCCTGCACCCGCAGGTCAAGCCGTCGAACCTGCCGTTCGACGTCGAAGGCCGCGACCTGCTGCTGGTCGACGACGTGCTCCATACCGGCCGCACCGTGCGCGCGGCGATGAACGAGCTGTTCGACTACGGGCGCCCGGCGTCGATCCGGCTGGCGGTGCTGGTCGACCGCGGCGGCCACGAACTGCCGATCCGCCCCGACTTCGCCGGCCTCGTGCTCGCCGTGCCGCCGCACCAGAACATCAACCTCTCGCGCCTCGACGACGGCCATCTGACGCTCAGCCTCGCATGAATGTACAACTGACTCCCGACGGCCGCCTGCGCCACCTGCTCACCCTCGACGGCCTGCCGCGCGCGATCCTGACGCAGATCCTCGACACCGCCGAATCCTTCATGGACGTCGGCGAACGCGAAGTGAAGAAAGTCCCGCTCCTGCGCGGCAAATCGATCTTCAACCTGTTCTTCGAACCGTCGACACGCACCCGCACCACCTTCGAGATCGCCGCCAAGCGGCTCTCGGCCGACGTGGTCAACCTCAACATCGCGACCTCGAGCCAGACCAAGGGCGAGGCCATCCTCGACACCGTCGACAACCTCGCCGCGATGCACGCCGACATGTTCGTCGTGCGCCATTCGCAATCGGGCGCGGCGCACTTCATCGCGCGCCACGTCGCGCCGCACATCTCGGTGGTCAACGCCGGCGACGGCCGCCACGCGCACCCGACGCAGGGCCTCCTGGACATGTTCACGATCCGTCGCTACAAGGGCGCGTTCCATAACCTGACGGTCGCGATCGTCGGCGACGTGCTGCATTCGCGCGTGGCGCGCTCGCAGATCCACGCGCTCACCACGCTCGGCGTGCCCGAAGTGCGCGTGATCGGCCCGAAGACGCTGCTCCCCACCGGCGTCGAGCAGATGGGGGTGAAGGTCTTCCACGACATGGAAGCGGGGCTTGCCGGCTGCGACGTCGTCATCATGCTGCGCCTGCAGAACGAGCGCATGAAGGGCGCGCTTTTGCCCTCGTCGCAGGAATACTTCAAGTTCTTCGGTCTCACGCCCGAGAAGCTCGCGCTCGCCAAACCCGACGCGATCGTGATGCACCCCGGCCCGATGAACCGTGGCGTCGAAATCGCGTCCGAAGTCGCCGACGGCCCGCAGTCGGTGATCCTGCCGCAGGTCACCTACGGCATCGCGGTGCGCATGGCGGTGATGGCGATGCTGGCGGGAGGGACGACTGCATGAAAATCCAGATCAAGCACGGCCGCGTGATCGACCCCATGAGCCGTCGCGACGGCGTCGCCGACATCTTCATCGCCGCCGGCAAAATCGTCGCGATCGGCGAGGCGCCTGCAGACTTCCATGCCAACCGCGTGATCGACGCCGCCGGGCTCGTCGTCTGCCCCGGGCTGGTCGACCTCTCGGTGCGCCTGCGCGAGCCCGGCTTCGAATACCGCGCCACGCTCGAATCCGAAATGCTCGCCGCCGCCGCCGGCGGCATCACCTCGCTCGCCTGCCCGCCCGGCACCGACCCGCCGCTCGACGAGCCCGGGCTCGTCGAGATGCTGAAATTCCGCGCCCGCAACCTGCCCGGCCCGCGCGTCTACCCCATCGGCGCGATGACGCAGAAGCTCGAAGGCCAGATGCTCACCGAAATGGCCGAGCTGCGTGAAGCCGGCTGCGTCGCCTTCACCCAGGCCGACGCGCCGATGACCGACACCCAGGTGCTGCTGCGCGCGATGGAATACGCCGCGACCTTCGGCTTCAGCCTGTGGCTGCGCCCGCAGGACGTCTCGCTCGCCAAGGGCGGCGTCGCGCACGACGGCGCCGTGGCGTCCCGGCTCGGCCTGCCCGGCATTCCCGCGCTCGCCGAGACGGTCGCGCTCGCGACCATCCTGCAGCTCGCGCGCGAAACCGGCGCGCGCATCCACCTCGCCCGGCTGTCGACCTACGACGGCATCGCCATGGTGCGCGCGGCCAAGGCGCAGGGCCTGGCGATCACCTGCGACGTCGCCGCCACCCACGTGCACCTGTCGGAAAACGATCTGATGGGCTTCGACGCGCACCTGCACCTGGTGCCGCCGCTTCGAAGCCTGCGCGACCGCGACGGCCTGCGCGAGGCGCTGCGTGACGGCTCGATCGACGCCATGTGCTCCGACCACACGCCGGTCGACGAGGACGCGAAGCAGGTGCCGTTCGGCGAGTCGCAGGCGGGCGCCTCGGGGGTGGAGCTGCTGCTGCCGCTGACTCTCAAATGGGCGCGCGAAATGGGCGTGCCCCTCCTGCAGGCGATCGACCTCATCACCTGGAAACCGGCGCAGATCCTCGGCGTGCCCGCCGGCACGCTGGCCGTCGGCGCAGCCGCCGACGTGTGCATCTTCGACGAGTCGGCCGAATGGATCGTCACCCCGCAGACGCTCGCCAGCCAGGGCAACAACACGCCCTTTCTCGGCCACCCGATGCCGGGCCGGGTGCGTTATACGCTGATCGACGGCCACATCGACTTCGAAGCACGCGCCTGATGCGTGCGCCGCGCGCCCTCCCGCTGTTTGCGAGCGTCGTCGCGGGGGCCGTGGCGGTCGCGGGCTTCGCGCCGATCGGCGCCTGGCCGCTGCCCGCCGTCAGCCTCGCCGTGCTGTTCGCGCTGCTCGCGCGCACCTCGTCGACGCGCCGCGGCTTCGCGCTCGGCTATGCCTGGGGACTGGGGTTCTTCCTCGCCGGCGTGAGCTGGGTCTACGTGAGCCTCGCGGTCTACGGCGGCATGGCGCCGTGGCTCGCCGCGCTCGCGACCCTGCTGTTCTGCGCCTTCCTCGCGCTCTTTCCCGCCGCCGCCGGCGCGCTCCAGGCGCGCTGGCCGGGATCGCCGGCCCTGCGCTTGGTCGGCGTGATGCCGCTCGCCTGGAGCGCGACCGAATGGGTGCGCGGCTGGCTCTTCACCGGCTTTCCCTGGCTTGTCGCCGGCTATTCGCAGGTGCCGTCGAGTCCGCTCGCCGGCTACGCGCCGGTGATCGGCGTCTATGGCGTGAGCTTTCTTCTGGCGTTGATCGCCGCGCTGCTGGCATGGGCCGTTTCGTTCCCCGCCGCGTGGCGCAGGCGGGCCTGGGCGCTCGCGGGCATCGTCGCGCTGGCGATCGGCGGCCAGGCGCTGCGCGGCGTGACGTGGACCACGCCGGACGGCGCCCCGACCACGGTCGCGCTGCTGCAGGGCAACATCCCGCAGGACATGAAATGGCGCCCGGAAAAAACCCTGGCGACACTCGCGACCTACGCGCGCATGGCGGCCGCGTCGCCGGCGCAGCTGATCGTGTTGCCGGAAACCGCGCTGCCGCTGTTCGAATACCAGCTGCCCGACGCCTACCGCGAGGCGCTGATCGAGCTCGGCCGGCGAAACGGCGGCGACATCCTCGCCGGCCTGCCGACCGGCGACCTCGACACCGCCTACTACAACAGCGTGATGAGCTTCGGCAGCGCGCCGAGCCAGCGCTACCACAAGGTGCATCTCGTCCCCTTCGGCGAATACATCCCCTTGAAGGCGGTGTGGGGGTGGGTGATCGAGGTGCTGCACATCCCGCTGTCGGATTTCTCGCGCGGCGCCCCCGACCAGCGCCCGCTGGCGATCGGCGGCCAGCGCGTCGCCGCAAACATCTGCTACGAGGACGTCTTCGGCGAGGAGATCATCCGCCAGTTGCCCGAGGCGAGCGTGCTGGTGAACGTGAGCAACCTCGCCTGGTTCGGCGATTCGCTCGCGCCCTGGCAGCACGCGCAGATGTCGCAGATGCGCGCGCTCGAAACCGGACGCATGATGCTGCGCGCGACCAACACCGGCGTCACCGCGATCATCGACGCGCGCGGCCACCTCGTCGCGAGCCTGCCGCTGTTCACCGCCGGCAGCCTGCGTGGCGATATCCAGGGCTACGCCGGCAGCACCCCCTACGTGCGCTGGGGCAACGCGCCGGTGCTGGCGTTGTGGAGTCTGCTGGGGCTCGGACTCGCGCTCGCCGCATTCAGGCGGCGGCGCGCACTTTCGTGATGTTGCGGCCGCCGCGCTTGGCTTCCAGCAGCGCGGCATCGGCGCGCGCCAGCGCCTCGTTCTCCTCGCGGTCGTCGCGGCTGTATTCCGACAAGCCGCCGCTCCACGAGAGCTTTTGCATGACGCCCGGGATGAGCTCGACGCTCTCCGGCATGCAGTTGCGCAGGCGCTCGGCGAGCTCCTGCGCGCGGTCGAGCGGCGTGTAGGGAAAGATCACGCAGAACTCGTCGCCGCCCAGGCGCGCGATGAAGTCGCTGTTCCTGAGACAGCTTTTCAGCGCATTGCCGAACTTGATGATGAGCTGGTCGCCCGCCTCGTGGCCGAAGGTGTCGTTGACCTGCTTGAAGTTGTCGATGTCGAGGATCAGTAAGCTGTGGCTCCAGCCGTCCTTGAGCGTTGCGAAGAGCTCCTTCTGCTTCTCGTCGAAGCTGCGCCGGTTGTTGACCTGCGACAGGTGATCCATGCGCGCGAGTGAGCTCGCTTCCTTCTGGCGGCCCAGCATCACGCGGCCGAGCTTGAGCATGGTGTCGAGCGGCGCGCGGAACTCCTCGAGCCGGACCGCGTAGTCGCTGCGCAGCCGTTGCTGGCGCACGTCGTTGGTGAGCCTGACCAGCACGCGCAGGCTGTCGGTGACGCGGTTGCGCACCGCCAGCACGACGCCCATCACCAGGATCGCGAGCGCCAGGCTCGCCACCAGCCAGCCCAGCACGTAGGGCGCGACGCTTTCGACCACCGGCGTCACCGGACGCCACACCGCGATGGCCCACGGCGTGCCCGCGAGCTCGATCTGGGTGGGCGCGCCGTGGCGCTTGACCGGCTGGTTGCCGCGCCGCATCAGCACCATGCGTTCGCCGTCCGGCTGCCGCTGCTGCAATTCGGCGTAGGCCGCCGCGTCCGGCAGCGGCAGGGTGTCGAACAGGGCCTGCAGCTGCGGCACGCTCTGCTCGACGATGACGAAGCCGAGCCGCTTGCCGTTCGCGTCCATCACGGGATGCGACATCGACAGATTGAACGTGGCCGTCGCCGTTGCCCCCGCGCCCTCGCCCACCCCGGCCAGCAGGCGGCGCGTGTCGCCGGGCAGGAAGCCCGGCAGGAGCTGGCGCTGGCCGTCGGTGACGAACAGCACAGTGGCCTCCTGGTTGAGCGCATGGAGGTTGGCCGCCTGCGCCTGGCACACGTCGGCCGCCGCCGTGGCAAAGCACGCCAGCGTTTGCGGGTGCGCGGCGATGCGCGCCGCGCTGCGCTGCATCGCATCGGCCAGGAACTCGATCTGCGCCGCCATCACCGGCTTGTCGAGCTCCTCCGGCACCGGCTGCACGCCCGGCCGCGTCCGGTAAAGCGCGAGCGTGACCAGACCCGCCAGCAGCACGAGGGCCGTGGTCAGGGTCAAGCCGAAACGCAAAATGGACGTCTGGGGCATGGCGTCGCGCCTTCGGGCGCTTGTGGGTTGTCTCCGCAAATAACCGGCGCCCCCTGCGCGCCGGCCGAATTTTCTAAAACTCGAGCAAGAACCATGCCCCTGGGCTGGCTTCCCTCCTTCGCACCGAAGAGTACATTCGCGTCGTTACTGTCTTGTAAAGAAAACCGACTTCATTGCCGGCCGGTGCTGCCGAAGCCCCCCGCGCCCCGCGCGCTGGCCTCGAAGTCGTCGACCACATTGAACTCGGCCTGCACGACCGGCACGATCACGAGCTGCGCCAGACGCTCCATCGGCGCCAGTTCGAAGGCTGCCTGCCCGCGATTCCACGCGGACACCATGAGCTGGCCCTGATAGTCCGAATCGATCAGCCCCACCAGATTGCCCAGCACGATGCCGTGCTTGTGGCCCAGCCCCGAGCGCGGCAGGATCAGCGCGGCGTAGCCGGGGTCGCCCAGATGGATCGCGAGCCCGGTCGGGACCAGCCGCGTTTCCCCCGGCGCGAGGGTCATCGGGGCGTCGAGGCAGGCGCGCAAATCCAGCCCCGCGGCGCCCGGCGTCGCGTAGGCCGGCAGTTGGTCGCGCAGGCGGGCGTCGAGAATCTTTACATCCAGCTTCATTTTCGTCGGGATTTCGTCAGGAAAGGCGTTGCACAAGGTGGTCGATGAGGCGACGCGCCTGGGTCAGCTTGTCGGCGCGCGGCAGGAAGTGGGAGCCGTGGTCGTCGAACAGCACCAGTTCGGCGTCCGCGCGGCCGAGGGTGTCCTGCGCGAGGTTGCCGACCAGCAGCGGCAGTTGCTTCCTGCGCCGCTTGGCGTCGGCGTGCTCGGCCAGCCGCTCGGTCTCGGCGGCGAAGCCGACGCAGAACGGGGCATCGGAGCGAGCGGCCACTTCGGCCAGAATGTCCGGATTTTCGACGAGTTCAAGCGTGAGCCCGCCGCCCTGCTTCTTGAGTTTGTGTTCGGCAGCGGCCGCGGCCCGGTAGTCGGCCACCGCCGCGACCGCAATGAACACAGCGGCCGGCAGTTCGCGCAGCACCGCCTCGCGCATGTCGGCAGCGCTTTGCACGTCGACGCGACGCACCCCCGCGGGCGTCGCAAGGCAGGTCGGCCCGGAAACCAGGCATACCTCGGCGCCCGCCTCGGCGGCGGCTTGCGCGACCGCGTAGCCCATCCTGCCGGAGCTGCGATTGGTGAGGCCGCGCACCGGATCGATGGGCTCGAAGGTCGGCCCGGCGGTGACGAGCACCTTCTTTCCCGCGAGCGGGCCCGCGCCGAGCAGGCCCGGCAGCGCCGCCATGAGCTCGGCGGGTTCCAGCATGCGGCCCGGCCCGGTTTCGCCGCAGGCCATCTCGCCTGTGGCGGGGCCGAGCACGGCGACGCCGTCGGCGCGCAACCGGTCGAGATTGCGCCGGGTCGGCGCCGCCGCCCACATTTCCGGGTTCATCGCGGGGGCGACCGCGAGCCGGCAGGTGCGCGCGAGGCACAGCGTCGTCAGCAGGTCGTCGGCACGGCCCTGGGCAAGCTTAGCCAGGAAATCGGCGGACGCCGGCGCGACCAGCAACAGGTCGGCCGCGCGGGTGAGGTGGATGTGTTCCATGCCGTCGCCCTGCGCTGCGTCCCACAGCGAGGTCTGCACGGGCCTGCCGGAGAGCGCCTGAAAGGTGAGCGGCGTGACGAACTGCCGCGCCGCGTCGGTCATCACGACGTCCACGTCGGCGCCGGCCTTGACCAAGAGACGGCACAACTCGGCCGCCTTGTAGGCGGCGATGCCGCCGGTCACGCCCAGGATGATTTTCTTGCCCGTCACAGCCACAGTCTCGCTTCCCGGCACGAATTCCCTGAAAATGGCTCATTCTACGGGAGGGAGGACAGCGATGGCGATTCGCGACTGGCCGGAAGACGCGCGTCCGCGCGAAAAGCTCCTCAGGCAGGGCGCGGCGGCGCTCACCGACGCCGAACTCGTCGCGGTGTTCCTGCGCACCGGCGTCACCGGCAAGAGCGCGGTCGACCTCGGGCGCGAGCTCATCGAACGCTTCGGCGGCCTGGGCGGCCTGTGCCGTGCCGACCGCGCCGCCGCGTGCGCCGCGCCCGGCGTGGGCGAAGCCAAGTACGCGCTCCTGCAGGCGGTGATGGAAATGGCGCGCCGCACGCTCGCCGAGGCGATGCAGGCGGGCGACGCGCTCACGTCGCCGCAGGCGGTGCGTGACTACCTGCGGCTGAATCTCCGCCACAAGGATTACGAGGTGTTCTGCTGCGTCTTCCTCGACGCCCAGCACCGGGTGATCGCGGTCGAGGAGCTGTTTCGCGGCACGCTCACCCAGACCAGCGTCTATCCGCGCGAAATCGTGAAGCGCGCCCTCGCCCACAACGCCGCCGCGCTGATCCTCGCGCACAACCATCCGAGCGGGGTGGCCGAGCCCAGCCAGGCCGACCGCGTCCTCACCCGCCAGCTGGCGGAAGCGCTCGCGCTCGTCGACGTGCGCGTGCTCGACCATTTCATCGTCGCCGGCGCGTCTTCGCTGTCGTTCATGGAGGCCGGCCACCTGTGACTGGCTGGTGAACTTGCCCACCGGCTGCGTGCTGTGGTATAAATCGCGGTTCTCGGGTTAACCCCTATCGTTAACCCTCACCGGTTAACCCTCAATTTTTGGAGCAGCATCATGGCTCGCGTATGTGTCGTGACGGGCAAGAAGCCCATGGTCGGGAACAACGTTTCCCACGCCAACAACAAAACCAAGCGTCGTTTCCTGCCCAACCTGCAATACCGCCGGTTCTGGGTCGAGAGCGAGAACCGCTGGGTTCGCCTGCGGCTGTCCAATGCGGCGCTCCGCACCATCGACAAGAACGGCATCGATGCCGTGCTGGCCGACCTGCGCGCCCGCGGCGAAGCAGTCTAAGAGGAGCGGATCATGGCAAAAGGCGGACGCGAAAAGATCAAGCTGGAGTCCACTGCGGGCACCGGACATTTCTACACCACCACCAAGAACAAGAAGACCATGCCCGAGAAGATGGAGATCAGCAAATACGATCCCAAGGCTCGTAAGCATGTGATGTACAAGGAAACCAAGCTGAAGTGATTCAGCAAGTTGGCCGATAAAAAACCCGCCACGCGGCGGGTTTTTTATCGGCCAATTTACGCTGCGAACGACAGTGCGCCGCAGCAAGAACAACGGCGGCCCTAGGGCCGCCGTTGTGTTTTGACGTCGTCGCGCGCGCTCAGGCGTAGCTGCGCAGCCGCACCGAGAACTGCTGCAGCGACTGGATGCCGCTTTCCTCGGCACGCTTGCACCAGGCCTGCAGCTGCTCGAGCAGCTGCTCGCGGCTGGCGGTGGAGCGGCTCCAAATCGCGGCAAGCTCCTGGCGCATGCGGTAAACCGTCCGCAGGCGCTCGCTCTTGCCGAGCAGGGTTTCGAGCTCGGCCTGGTCGGCGGCCGCCAGTTGCGCCGGCTCCTTGTACAGCCAGCGACGGAAACTGTCGAAATGCCAGTGCTGCGGCAACGCGGCGTTCGCCTTCAGCTTGGCGATCTCGCCGGCGACGTCGGCACGCACGCTCTTCACGAAGCGGGTCATCACGTCGTAGCGGTGGGTGATCACGGCCTGCAGCGTGTCGAGGTCGCACAGGGGCTTGGCCGGCTGCCACTTCACCGTCGGGGCGACCTTGCGGATGGTGGCAAGCCCGACGTAGCTCATCAGCTTGATATAAAGCCAGCCGATGTCGAACTCGTACCACTTGTTCGACAGGCGCGCCGAGGTGCCGTAGGCGTGGTGGTTGTTGTGCAGCTCCTCGCCGCCGATGAGGATGCCCCACGGCGAGATGTTGGTGCTGGCGTCTTCGCTGGCGAAGTTGCGGTAGCCCCAGTAGTGGCCGATGCCGTTGATGATGCCGGCCGCGGTCACGGGAATCCAGGCCATCTGCACCGCCCAGATCGTGAGGCCGAGGGGGCCGAAGAGAATCACGTTGAGGATCAGCATGAGGCTCACGCCGAGCGCGGAATGCTTCGTGTAGAGATTGCGCTCGATCCAGTCGTCGGGCGTGCCATGGCCATATTTCTCCAGGGTTTCCCGGTTCTTGGCCTCGGCGCGGTAGAGCTCGGCGCCTTCCCAGAACACCTTCTTGATGCCGCGGGTCTGCGGGCTGTGCGGATCTTCCTCCGTTTCGCACTTGGCGTGGTGCTTGCGGTGGATAGACACCCACTCCTTGGTGACCATGCCGGTCGTCATCCACAGCCAGAAGCGGAAGAAATGGCTGACCACGGGGTGGAGATCGAGCGCGCGGTGCGCCTGCGAGCGGTGCAGGTAAATCGTGACGGCGGCGATGGTGACGTGGGTCAGCGCAAGCGCGACCAGCACGTAGCCCCACCAGGGTAGATCGATCAAGCCAAGTTGCATGCGTTCAACTTCCTAAAAAAGGACAATACAGTCTGTTAAATTACGTAAAAACCGGTGAAAAATCAAGGTAAATATTATCGTTGCCTGCCGGAACCATTCAGAAATTCAATGTCAGCTGCGCGGAGAGGATGTCGACGGACGACTCGTAGTTGCCGATGAGCGTGGTGCCGTTGTCGACGCTCCGCAGCCCCGGATCGTTCACGAACAGGTGGGCGTAGCCGAAATCGATCATGCTTTGCTTGCTCATGCGGTACTGCCCGCCCAGCGCGATCCACGTGCGCGCGCCGTCGGGAATGCGCGGGGTGCGGTAGACATCCGATACCGGCGCCTCGTCGTAGGCGACGCCGCCGCACAGGCTCAGCCTGTCGCTCAGGTGCCATGTCACGCCCAGCGAATAGCGCAGGATGTCGTCCCAGTTCTCGACCGTGGTCTTGTTGACCGTACCGCGAATCGGAAGATCGTCGAAGTCGCTCCACCCGGTCCAGGTGATGTCGGCGAGCAGGTCCCAGCGCGGCGACAGTTTGTGGAACAGGCTCAGCGAGGCGCTGTCCGGCATCGTCACCTCGGCCGTGACGGGACCATTCAACGCAGCCACCGCCGGGTCCGAGGTGCTCGACTTGCCCTCCAGCGTGTAATCGACCTCGGAGCGATACGACAGGCCCACGCGGGTCGCCGGGGTGACCTGCCACAGCATGCCCAGGTCATAGCCCCAGCCGTAGTCGTCGCCTTTTATCTTGACCAGCGGCTGGCCGAGCACCGGAATACGGTTGGTCAACGTCGCCTCGACCCATTGCAGATTCAGCCCCGCGCCAACCGAGAAGCCGTCGCTGACTTTCCAGGCAATCGACGGATTGAGGTTGATGGTCTTCACTTCCGACGTGATGGCCTGGTAGCGGCCGATCCAGTCGGCGTCGTAGTCCGTTTTGAGCCCGAAGGGGCTGTTGAGGCCGACGCCCAGATGGACGTCGGGCGTCAGCCGGAACGCAAAGTACGCGTTCGGCACCAGCGCCCAGCCGCCCGCATCGCCGCCCTGGCCGCCGCCGATGGCGGGGCTGACGCTACCGGAGAATTCGACCTTCGGCTTGATGAGATGCCCCGCCAGCACGAGTTGCCGGTCGGGCAAATAGGTCATCCCCGCCGGGTTGAAGTAGATCGTGCTGGCGTCGGTGGCCGCTGCGGCCTGGCCGGCGTAGGCGTTGCCGAGCCCGCTGGCGTTCTGCTCGATGAGCGCGAAGCCGGCGGCGTGTGCAAGATTGGCGAAGCCGGCGAGCGCCAGCACGGCAGTCAGTCGGTCGACACGAAACGGCATATTGTTCTCCCTGATTAAATTAATGTTGGATTCAGCGTGCAAGGTCGGCGTAGAGCGCCTCGACCTCGGCGCGGTAGCGCTCGAGCACTTCGCGGCGCTTGAGCTTGAGCGTGGGCGTCAAGAGGCCGTCGTCGACGGTCCATGGCTTCAGCTCCAGATGCAGGCGGCGCACCTGGGCGTAGCCCGGGAAATGCTTCAGCTGGTGCGCCACGTGTTTGGTCAGCGCCTTCACGACCCTGGGGTCGCGCAGGGTCGCGGGCTGCGCCGGATCGACGTGCAGGTGCGCGGCGAATGCGCGCCAGTGTTCGTCGTTCAACACGATGATCGCCGCAAGATAGGGCTTGCCCTCGCCGACGATCATCGCCTGCTCGAACAACGGATCGAGCAGAATGGCCGACTCCATGTCCGCCGGCGGTACTTTCTCGCCGTTGGAGAGCACGATGATGTCCTTGATGCGACCGATGATGGTGTAGTGGCCCTCGGCGTCGACGCGCGCCTGGTCGCCGGTGTGCAGCCAGCCCTCGGCGTCGATCACCGCCCGCGTCGCTTCTTCGTTTTTCCAGTAGCCGCGCATCACGCAACGGCTGCGGGTGAGCAGTTCGCTGTCCTCGCCGATCTTCACCTCGACGCCGGGCAAGGGCTGGCCGATGCTCGATGGCACGTTGGATTCGGGCCGGTTCACGGTGATCACCGGGCTCGCCTCGGTCAGTCCATAGCCTTGGATGATAGGCACGCCCAGCCCGATGAAGACGCGCGCGATCTGCGGGCAGAGCGCGGCGCCGCCGGAAATCGCCAGCTTCAACTTGCCGCCGAGCTTCTCGGTGACGTTGCCCGCCACCAGCCTGCGCAGGAGCGGCCACAGCAGTTGTTCGGGAGTCCACACCGCGCGCCCCTGGCTGCGCTCGAAGCGGCGCCAGCCAACCCAGACCGCGAGCCGGAACAGGGCGCGGGCGGCGGCACCCTTCTTTTCCAGGCTGTCGAGGATGCGCGCGTGCACCCGCTCGTAGATGCGCGGCACCGAAATGAGGATGGTCGGGCGGATCGCCTGCAGGTCCTGCGCGAGCTGCGCGATCGAGCGCGCATAGGCGACCTCTGCACCCAGGAACATCGGCAGATAGTAGCCGCCGGTGCGCTCGAGCGTGTGCGACAGCGGCAAAAACGACAGGAACACTTCGTGCGGGTCGAAACGCGCGCATTGCGACGCGTAATACGCATTCCACAGCAGGTTTTCGTGCGTGAGCATCACGCCCTTGGGACGCCCCGTGGTGCCGGAGGTGTAGACGAGGCTCGCCAGCAGGTCGGGCGTCAGGTGGCGCGCCGGCACCGGCGTGCCGGCGGCCTCGGCGAGCCAGTCGGCGGCGACGACGAAGCGCGCGCTCCAGTCGGCAAGGTGATTCTCCGGCGGCTCGAGGCTGACGATGCGCTGCAGCCCGCGGACGCTGCCGGCGATCTCGGCGAGCTTCCTGTGCTGGACCTTGCCCTCGACCAGCAGCAGCTTGGCGTCGGCGTGGTCGAGGATGTAGGCGGCGTTGTCGGGACGGTCGTCGAGGTAGAGCGGCACCGTCACCAGCCCCAGGCCGAGCGCGGCCTGGTCGAAGATGACCCACTCGACGCTGTTCTTCAGCATGATCGCGACGCGGTCGCCGGGCACCAGGCCCTCGCGAGTCAGCGCCGCCTGCCAGCGCGCCACCTCGGCGGCCACCTGCGCCCAGGTGAAGCCCACCCAGTCGGCTTTGCCATCGTCGAACTGGCGGTAGGCGACCTGATCGGGCGAGGCGGCGACGCGCGCGCGAAACAGGCCGGGCAGCGTGGCCAGCGCAGCGGGGTCGAATGGCGCGGCCGTCATCGGAAAGCGGGGCGCTTCATCATTGGGCAGAAAGTGTTCACCGCAAATCCCCGCAGGTCAAGTAGCCGATCTGACCAGTACGGCGGCGAAGAAAGCGTCGGTGCCATGAACAGCGGGCGAGAGCTTGAGGAGAGGGCCGGTGTCGAGCGGCAGCTTCGCCTGCGCCAGCAGTTCGTTCGCCGGCACAAGGCTGAAACCGCCCTCGGCAAGCAAGCCCTCGACGATGGCCTCGTTTTCTTCCGGCAGCAGGCTGCAGGTCGCGTAGACCAGGCGGCCGCCGGGTTTCAGGAGTTTCGCCGCCGCGCGCAGGATGGCGGCCTGCTTCTGCGTCAATTCCGCCACCGACTCGGGCGACTGGCGGAATTTGAGGTCGGGGTTGCGGCGCAGCGTACCGAGGCCCGAGCAGGGCGCGTCGACCAGCACGCGATCGAGCTTGCCGGCGAGCCGCTTTACCCGCGTGTCGGTTTCCGACGCGATCAGCTGCGGCATGACGTTGGAGAGCCCCGAGCGCGCCAGACGCGGCTTCAGGTTGGCGAGCCGCTTCTCGGCGACGTCGAAGGCGTAGAGGCGCCCGGTCGACGCCATGGTCGCACCGATCGCGAGCGTCTTGCCGCCGGCGCCGGCGCAGAAGTCGCACACCATCTCGCCGCGGCGCGCGCCGACCAGCAGCGCGAGCAGCTGGCTGCCTTCGTCCTGCACTTCGAGGCGGCCGTCCAGGAAGAACGGATGACGGTTGATCGCCGGGTGATCCTTGAAGCGGATGCCCCAAGGCGAATACGGCGTCACCTCGACTGCGTGGCCCTCAGCCTGCAATTGCGCCAGCACGGCATCGCGGTCGGCCTTGTGCACGTTCACCCGCACGTCGAGCGGCGCCGGCTGCTGCAGCGCGCGGCCGAGGGCGAGAATGTCGGCGTCGGCCATCGTGGCCTGCAGTTTTTCGACCACCCAATCGGGGAGCTCGGCCGCGACCGGCAACGGCAGCGCGTCGGTCTTCGCCGTGCGGATGTGGTCGATGAGTTCGGGTTTGGCGAGCTTTTCCAGCGCCGCACCGCTCATGCCGCGCGCCTTGATCAGCCAGGCGACGATCAGCGTGCGCGGATTCGCCGCCGGCACCACGACCGACAGATAGCGGTAGCGCCGCAGCACGCCAAACACGGCCTCGGCGACGAAGGCACGGTCACGCGCGCCGAGCTTCTTGTGCTCGCGGAAGAAGGCCGACAGCACGGCGTCGGCCGGGCGCTTGAAGTCGAGCACGAGGTCGAGCGCCTGGGTGGCGA
>DYFW01000006.1:0-10277 GCA_020725005.1 Thiobacillus denitrificans | reverse complement strand
CGCGAGCGCGTAGTTCATCGCCGACGAGAAGAAGAAGGTGCCGGCAAGCAGCGTGTTGGCGAGCAGCAGGCGGCGCTCGAAGGTCTCGACGTTGCCACGCTCTTCAAGGTGCGCATGCACGCGCGCGACGTCGACTACCGCGGGGTTGTAAAGCAGCGTCTTCACCAGCGGATAACGCGTATACGCCGAGCCCAGCACCGCGAGACCGATCACGCCCGGCACCGCCGCTTCCTTGATCGCGAGCCACTGCGGATCGAGCGCCAGAAGGCCAATGCCGCCGGTGAGCAGCACGCTCACCAGGCCGAGCGCCGCCATCCAGCCGGGCTTGCCGCGGCGCTTGAATTCGAGCGCGCCCCAGCCGAGCGGAAAGGCAAGCGCGACGAGCAGCGCGTTCACCGGTCCCAGCGAATCGGCGCCGCTGGCCTTCATCAGGATGAGCGCCGGAAGAACGATGGTGATCGCAAGCTCGAGGAGGGGGTTGGTTTTCTGCATGGCAATCGATATGTCAAATCAGGTTGGTAGAAGCTGGGTCGGCCTCGGCTGAACGCGCATGCGCCAGCCACTCTCGCCAGATGGCGATCGACACGGCAAGCAGCACCGGTCCAAGAAACAGACCGATCAGGCCGAACGCGTTGAGCCCGCCCAGCACGCCGAGGAAAACGAGCAGGAAAGGAATGCGGGTCGGCCCGCTGATGACCAGCGGCCGGATCAGGTTGTCGGCCCAGCTGACCACCAACGCACCCCACAGGAAGAGGCCGAGCGCCGCCTGCGTGGCCCCCTGTACCAGCAGGCTGAGCGACAGCCCGATCCACACCACCGGTCCAACGAAGGGAATCAGGGACACCAGCGCGGTGATCACGCCCCACAAGACTGGCGTCGGCACCCCCGCCACCCAGTAGCCGAGCCCCGCGAGCGTGCCTTGCGCAAGCGCAGTCAAGACGATGCCGAAGACCACGGCACGCACCGTCACGCCGACGGCCTGGATATAGCCACGCGCAGCTTCGCCCAGCCAGCGCGTTGCCACCCCGCGGAACTGCGCCAGCACGTTGTCGCCGTGCCGGTACAGAAAGAACAGCGCGAACACCGCGAGGCCGAACTTCGCCACGTTGCGCCCCACCCCACCGATCAAGGCTTTCACATTGCCCGTATCGGTCAGACCCAGGGCGTGCAATTGCGCTGCGATCCAGGCCGGGTCGCCCTGCACGCGCTGGTATTGCGTGGCGATCCACTCGCCACCCGGCCATTCCCGTACGCCTGTGGGCAACGGCGGCAAGCCTTGGATCGACAACTGCTTCAGCAGCGCGGACGCGGCCGCGACGTCACCCACCAGGGTAAAGAGCACCCAGACCATCGGTAGCAACAGGGTCGCCGCAACTCCGAGCGTCATCAGGAGCGCCGCAAGGTTGTCGCGTCCCGGCAGGCGGCGGCATAGCCGTTCATGCAGCGGCCAGGTCACGTAGGCCAGGATACCCGCCCACGCCAGTGCCGCCAGAAACGGCGACAGTACCCAGAACGTAAGCCCAAAAATCGAGAACAGGAAGGCGAACGCCGCAATGCGGCGCGCAACCGGGGAATCGATGTTGATCGGCATGGCTGTATCAGGGGTGGGCCCGTGCGCCCCCTAAAGCCTGACGGGTCGCCGCGAAGAGATCGGGCTGCTCCGGGAAAACATTCTTCTCGCCGCAGAGTACGATCGTACCCGTTCGGGCCAATTGTTCATGCAGCGTCGGACTTACTTCGGCAAGCACCAGACTCGCGCCGCTGCGTTTGAGCCTGTTCGCGTATTGCTCCAGCACCGTGACAAGAGTGCTACCGGCCCTTGGAACTCCCCGTAGGCGCAGGATGACACGCGCACCCGCCCGAGCTTCCGGAAGCATGCTTTCCAGCGTAGTGGCAGCCGCAAAGTACAAATTTCCATACACCATCAAGATTACCGATTCTCCAGCCCCGACCGTGGCAGGAACCGGTTTTTCGACGAAGGAACCGTTCCCCCCCGGATGCAGGCTAACAATCCGCACGTCGACCGAAGAGACATACAGGAAATGGAGCATCGACAATCCCACCCCCAGGAATACCGCTTCATGCACCTGCAGCATCAAGGTCGCGACAAACGTCGTCAACATAATGATGCGTGGTTCCCAGCCGGAATGCCAGACGTCGCCGATGCGATCCGGCTTGATGGCCTCGATTCCCGCCACGATAAGGAGTGCCGCGATTGCCGGCATGGCCAGCTGACCCAGCACATCGGACAGCAGCAGGACGCCAACAATGATGAAACCGCCAGAGAAGATACCTGCCCAGCGAGAGCGTGCGCCGGCTTTCAGGCTGACTGCCGTCTCGGACATCGTCCCGCCTACCGGCATGCCCGCGAACATTCCGGATGCGATATTCGCCACGCCCTTGGCCGAGAAATCGCGCGAGATATTGGGATATGACCCGTCTGGGTTAGGTACCGTCTTGCTCACGCCGACCCCCTGCACCAGCGCAATGATGGCGAGCCCCGCTGCGGACGGCAGCAGTGCCGCGACCAGCTCCCATTGGGGTATGGCCAGTGGCGGCAAACCTTCCGGGATGAGCGTAGTGTCGCCGAGCGTCGCCACGCCCTCCAGGCCCGCAAACCAGACCAGCACCGTGGCCGCCACGAGGGCGATGGCCATTGCGAGCTGAGCGAGCCGGGTCCGGCTCAGGAGCACGATCAGCACCAGCGTGCCCAGACCCACCAGGGTCGAAGCCACGTCAGAATGGTGCAGGTGCGCAAGCCAGTCGAGCGTGCGCATCATCACGTTGGATCCCTCCGCGTGATAGCCATTGAATTCGCCAAGCTGGCTCAAGATGATGCGGATGGCAACGCCCGTCATGAAGCCGATCAACACTGCGTTCGCGACAAATCGAACCAGACCTCCAAGTTTCAGCAAACCTAGAGCCAGCTGAATCAGCCCTGCCAGCAGGACCAGCACGATCAGTGCCTGGACCTTCTCATCTCCGCTAAATGGTTCGAGAGCACCGCCCGTACCGATCGCCAGTGCGCCCGTGTTGGCCACATACATGAATTGGGAGCTCGCCAGCATGGCGGCGATAGGCGTGCCAATCATCAGTGCGTACAGGCCGTGGATTGGATTCAGCCCGGCAAGGATGGCCGATGCGATGCCATCCGGAATGGCGACAAGCGCGGTCGTCATTCCGGCAGACAGGTCGGCCTTCAGCTTCTGGGTAGACAAGCGTTTCAACCAGCTCGGCACGATGGATACCCTTCATGTAAGCATCGATGCGCAATCACGAGGCCGAACCGGCTCCAAACCCAATGTGACCCACTGAACACACGGGACACCGAGTCGCAATCTGGCCAACGGGCCGGGTTCCGGCCGACTCGAAAGGCATGTCCACCCTCACACCATCCGCCGCGTTCTGACTCACCGTCAGCCCCCTTCGCAGCAGGCTGACGCCCGGCCTTCACGCGGCCTGCTCGGCCCCTATCCCGCATGGAAACCGGAGTTTCCCGGGCAGAGGATCGCGCAGACGGCAGCCCATACGGGCAGGCCACGCAGGCCGCAGCGAAGTGGCCGTTTCGTGCACACACAGAATGTCTCACCCGCACCGGTGCCGCGGCACTCGCGGCGACCACGCATTCCGCCGTCAGGAGGCTCCGCATTTCATGCCGGAAATGGGACGGTGGACCCACTTCCGCGGCTCAGAAACCCGCACAACAATACCGCCAGAAGATCCCGGCCGCAGTCTCATGCAGCGGATTGATTCTTCTTGCGAGTAACCCACAAGCTCGCAAACATGAAGGTTGCTATCGTGAGGCCGACAATACCCAGCGACAGGCCGATCGGGATCTTGTAGAAGTCGACGATCAGCATCTTCACGCCGACGAACACCAGCACCATCGCCAGGCCGTACTTCAGCAAATGGAAGCGGTCGGCCATGCCGGCGAGCATGAAATACATCGCGCGCAGGCCGAGGATGGCGAAGATGTTGGAGGTGAACACGATGAAGGGGTCGGTGGTGATCGCGAAAATCGCCGGAATCGAGTCGACCGCGAAAATCAGGTCGGAAATCTCGATCATGACCAGCACCAGGAACAGCGGCGTGAACATGCGCACGCCGTTCTCGACCACCCAGAACTTCTCGCCACGGTAATCCGGCGTCATGCGGATGTGGCGCTTGATCCAGTTGAGCAGGGGATTTTTCGAGAGGTCCGGCTCGACTTCGGCGAACATCAGCATCTTGATGCCGGTGAACACCAGGAAGGCCCCGAACAGATACAGGATCCAGTGGAATTCCTTCACCAGCCAGGCGCCGGCCAGGATCATGATCGCGCGCATCACGATCGCGCCCAGCACGCCGTAGATCAGCACACGGCGCTGGAACTCGGCCGGCACGGCAAAGAAGCTGAAGATCATCAGGAAGACGAAGATGTTATCGACCGCGAGCGATTTCTCGATCAGGTAGCCGGTCAGGAATTCCATCGCCTTGTGGTGGGCCACCGCGTCGCCATATTCGCCCTTCAGGTACCACCACAGCCCGAGGCAGAACAGCATGGCCAGGCTGAACCACACGAACGACCAGGCCGCCGCCTCCTTGAAGCTGACTTTGTGCGCCTTGTTGCCGCCGACCAGGAAGAGGTCGACGGCGAGCATCACCAGCACGAAGCCGATGAAGGCCGCCCACATCCAGGGCTGGCCGATCATGAGGGTCGATTCCAAAAGGGGCTCCTGTCGATTGGGAACGCGCGCTTACTGCACCGCACGCAGGGCGGCGATGCGCTCTTCGAGCGGGGGATGCGTCATGAACAGGCGCTTGAGACCCGCCGCGCCGCCGCCGGCGATGCCGAAGGCCGCCATCTTGTCGGGCAGCGGGTGCGGGTGCAGGCTGTTCAAACGCTCCAGCGCGGCAATCATGGCACCGCGACCGGCGAGGCTGGCGCCGCCGCGATCGGCGCGGAATTCACGCTGGCGCGAGAACCACATGACGATGATCGAGGCGAGGACGCCAAGGATCAGTTCGGCGACGATCATGGTGACGAAGAAGGCCGGGCCGTGGCCGTTCTCGTTCTTGAACACCACGCGGTCGACGGTGTGGCCGATCACGCGCGACAGGAACATGACGAAGGTGTTGACCACGCCCTGGATCAGCGCGAGCGTCACCATGTCGCCGTTGGCGACGTGCGCGACCTCGTGGCCGATCACTGCCTCGGCCTCCTCGCGCGTCATGGTGCGCAGGAGCCCAGACGACACCGCGACCAGCGCGTTGTTCTTGTTGGCGCCGGTGGCAAAGGCGTTCACCTCGGGCGAGTCGAAGATGCCGACCTCGGGCATGCCGATGCCGGCCTCCTGCGAGTATTTGCGCACCGTCTCGACGAGCCAGAATTCGGTCGAGTTCGAAGGCGTCTCGATCACCTGCACGCCCATCGATTTCTTTGCCATCCACTTCGAGATCGCCAGCGAGATCAGCGAGCCGCCAAAACCCATTACTGCCGCGAAGATCAGCAGCGAAGTCAGGTTCAGCCCCTGCGCCGTCAGATAGGGCTCGACACCCAAGAGACGCATGGTGACCGACAGCACCAGCACGATGGCCAGGTTGGTGGCCAGGAACAACGCAATACGTTTCATTTTGATACTCCTAAAAAATCAGTGAGCCTGCTCGACAATCACCAATTCAAAGCGGTCAGCGCCGTCCACGCGCCGAATCTCCAGTTCGCGCAAGACACCTTCCTTGCTGAAGCGATGGCGCTCGGCCGCCGGCGTGGCGAGGACGATATCGTGCCGGTAACCCGCGTTTTCAAGCTGGCCGACATAGTGCCGCAACGCCGCCTGCATGTCGCCCGCCCCCGTGTAACGGACCTCCACGCGACCGGCATCGTTCGCATAATACGTGCGCTCCAGCCCCGCGTGGCGCACCAGCCCTGCCGGATCGACGCCGGAGACCTCCTGGCCGGACGGCTGCGTGGCGTCGGCCGGCTTGCCCGCGCCGCCGATCCAGGGTTCCAGCACCTCGGCGACGCCGGGCACGGCCTGCTCGACACGTTCGAGCACGCTTCCAGCCGCCTGCCGCCCGGTGTCGGCCACATCCGTCGCCTGCCCCCACGCCCAGCCCAGGAGCGCGATTGCAACCCAAGCCAGAAGGCCCGTCACGGCCGCCGCACCCAGCGCCAGCAGCAACCAGGTTCGCTTGCGCACGGCCAGCAGACGCGGCGCGAAATGCCTCAATGTATAAATAAATGCCGCCTGTTTCATGCGTCCCTCCGGAGTCAATGACTTTTGGCACTCATCCTGTCCATCAACGCGAACAGCACGCCCGACACCACGAAGGTCAAGTGCAGGCCGACTTTCCAGGCCAGCTGTTCGTTGGTATAGGACTCGACATTGACAAAGGCCTTGAGCAATTCGATCCCCGAGATCGCGACGATAGAACCGATCACCTTGATCTTCAGGTCGGAAAAACTGACATGCCCCATCCACTCGGGGCGATCCACGTGATCGCCAGTGTCGATCTTGGACACGAAGTTCTCGTAGCCGGCAAAGACGATGATCAGGAGCAGGTTGGCGACGAGTGCGACGTCGACCAGGGTGAGCACACCCGCCATGACGTCGCCGCTGTCACCGTTCACGAGGACCGGCAACAGACCGGCGAACTCCTTTACGAACTTCCACAGCAGCAGCGCGATCGCCGCTACCAGCCCGACATAGAACGGCGCCAGCAGCCAGCGACTACCGAAAATGAAGCGCTCAAGCCCCTGCTCGACGCGCTTCATGGCGATGGCGCGTCTGCCGTCCGTCCGTCCGGACGACGCAGACTCTGAAACCAATAATACCCTTGCATGGCAATTGCCCCTGATTCAGACGAGAACAGGCTACCCCAAATCAATTACCAATAAAATTCGAATTTAATACAATATTTGTTCGTTTTTTTCGAGTAATCATGTTGAACTACAAGCATCTGCAATATTTCCTGGCCGTTGCCAAGGCCGGCACCGTGCAGGGCGCCGCCGAGAAGCTCCACCTGACGCCGCAGACGCTGTCGGGACAGATCCGCGTCTTCGAGGAACGTTTGGGCGTGGCCTTGTTCCAGCGCAAGGGTCGGCGGCTCGAACTGACCGCTGCCGGCAGGACGGCCTTGGCCTACGCCGAGGAAATCTTCCAGATCGGGGCGGAGTTGCAACAGGCGCTGACCGCGGCGCCGGCGGCACGCATGACGCCGTTCCGGGTCGGCGTCGCCGACGCGGTGCCGAAGAGCATCGCCCATCAGCTGCTTGCGCCCGGCCTCGCGCTCGACGAACCGGCGCGCCTGGTCTGCACGGAAAACCGCCTAGAGCGTCTGGTCGCCGATCTGGCGATCCATCGCCTCGACATGGTGCTGGCCGACCGGCCGCTGCCGCCCAATACCGACGTGCGCGGCTACAGCCACCCGCTGGGCGAATGCGGTATCGGCTTTTTCGCCGCCGCGACGCTGGCCGCTCGCCTGTCCGGGCCCTTTCCGCGCTGCCTGCATGAAGCGCCCCTGCTGCTGCCGGGGGCGGAAAGCGCGCTGCGCGGGCCCCTGGTGCGCTGGCTGGAACGCCAGGACGTAGCGCCGGCGGTGGTCGGCGACTTCGACGACAGCGCGCTGATGCACGCCTTCGGCAGCGCGGGCGCCGGCGTATTCCCGGTGCCGATGACGCGCGAAGTGGCGGCGGCCCTGCCGCCGGGCCTGACGTTGCTGGGCGAAACCCAGGAAGTGCGCGAACGCTTTTTTGCGATTTCGGTGGAGCGGCGCCTGCGCCACCCGGCGGTGGTCGCGATCAGCGAGGCGGCGCGGCTGAAGCTGTTCGCGCAGACGCCGGCGTAGGCGCTGCATCGGCCAGGACAGCCGCGGCCTGCGCCGGCGACAGGATGCGGAATCCCAAACCGCGCCGACGCGCGAGCTTGAGCAGCGCCCGGTCCTTGCTGACCAGCACTGCCGCCCCCGCCGCCGCCAGCTCGAGAAACTTCTGGTCGTCGGCGTCGCGGCAGCGCGGTAGCGTCGCGCCGCATGCAGCCTCGACGCACTGGGCGAGCACGCGGTAGCGCGCCTCGATCGTTGCCTGCGTCGCGGCATCGATCCGCAGAGCCGGGTACCCCAACGCCCGGTGAAGCTCGTCCAGCGTCGCGGACGTTACCCGGCATTCGATGCGCCCCGCCTCCAGCGCCAGCACGATCGGCCGCGCCGCCGGGTCGGCGAAGTGCAGGCAATCGAGCACGACGTTGGTGTCGAGCACCCAGACAGGCTTATTCAATATCGGCGTGTTCGGCAATGAACTCGCGTACCCAGTGCTCGGGCTTGGCGCTGGAAAAACGCCCGACGATCTCGCCCTTGACGAACAGCAGCACGGTCGGAAAACCGCGCAGGCCGTAACGCCCGGCGAGCTTCATGTTGGCGCCCTCGTCGACCTCGACCTTGGCCATGCGCAGCTTGCCGTCGAGTTGTGCGATGACGCGTTCGAGCACGGGCGTGAGCGCGCGGCACGGCGGGCACCAGTCGGCCCAGAAATCGACCAGGATGGGCTGCGTATGCGACGCTTCGATGACGTCGCGGTCGAAATGCTCGAGGTGGGTATCGAACACAAATTCCGGGGAAGGATGAAGCGGCAGGGTCATGCGTGGAATCCTGAGCGAGAGGCCGCCATTATCAGTCATTCACGCCGAATTTTTTGAGCTTGCGCCACAGCGATACCCGGTCGATGCCGAGCATGCGCGCCGCCTCGCTGCGGTTGCCACCCGCGAGCTTGAGCGCATGCAGGATATGGGCCTTTTCCTGCGCCTCGAGCGTGGCCGGCGCGGCCGCCATTTCCGGCGCGAACACGCGCACGGTGAGTTTGCCGAGATGTTGCGGCAGGTGCTCGACGCCGAGCACGTTGCCCTGCGCCAGCGCCACGCCGCGTTCGATGAAATTCGACAGTTCGCGCACGTTGCCCGGATAGTCGTACTCGACCAGGCGCTGCATGGCTTCCGGCGCGATCTCCTCGACCGGGCGGTCCATGGTCACCGCGAACTTGCGCAGCAGGAAATAGGCGAGCAGGGGAATGTCGTCGCGCCGTTCGCGCAACGGCGGCAGCGACAGCGTCACCACATTGAGCCGGAAATAGAGATCGTTGCGCAGGCGGCCCGCCTCGACCGCTTCCCGCAGGTCGCGGTTGCTCGCCGCCAGCACGCGCACGTCGATCTTCGCCGGCTCGACGGCGCCGACGCGCAGGACTTCGCGCTCCTGCAGCACGCGCAAGAGCTTGATCTGCACCGACATCGGCAGTTCAGCGACTTCGTCGAGGAAGAGCGTGCCGCCGTTGGCCGCCTCGAACAATCCGATCTTGCGCATCTGCGCGCCGGTGAACGCGCCCTTCTCGTAGCCAAACAGTTCGCTCGCGGCCAGGTCTTCCGACAGCGCGCCGCAGTTGAACGCGACGAACGGCCCCTGGGCGCGGCGGCTGTTCTGGTGGAGGTAGCGCGCGAGCAGTTCCTTGCCGGTGCCCGATTCGCCATGGATGACGATGCTGCTGTCGCTGCTGGCGAGCCGCCGCGCGGTTTCCAGCAGGCGCTGCATGCCGAGGTCCTGGGTGATGAGCGTGTGCGGGTTCTGCAGCTGCTCGATGCGCAGCCTGAGATCCTGGTTCTCGCGCTTGACCCGCCGCAGTTCGAGTGCGCCGCGCACGACTTCGCGCGCCTCGGCGAGGCGGAAGGGCTTGGCGAGGTAATGGTAGGCGCCCGCCTTCATCGCCTCGACCGCCGAATCGAGCGAGGCATGGCCGGTGATCATGATCACCGGCACGTCGGCATGGCGGGCGCGCACTTCGCGCAGCACGTCCATGCCGTCGATGCCGGGCATCTTGAGGTCGGTCAGCACGAGGTCGAAATCGGTCCGCGCCAGTGCGGCGAGGCCGGATTCGCCGTCCTTGCACGCAGTGACCGCATAGCCCTCGCGCTTGAGGACGTGCGTGAGATTGGTCAGCGCGATCGCCTCGTCGTCGATCAGCAGGATGTGAATAGTATTCATGCGGCACTCCTGGGGCCCGGCAGCCAGATGGCGAAACGCGTGCCGCCGCCGGCAGGCGCGTCGAGCACGATGCAGCCCTGGTGCTCGCTGACGATTTCCTCGACGAGGTAGAGGCCGAGGCCGGTGCCGTCGCCGTTGCTGCGGGTGGTGATGAAGGGATCGAATATCTGCTCGCGCAGCGCGGCGGGGATGCCGGGGCCGTCGTCCTCGACGGTGATCCGCACGGCCGGGCCGGTTTCGACGACCATCGCCGGATCACCGACCAGCATGGC
>DYFW01000159.1 GCA_020725005.1 Thiobacillus denitrificans | reverse complement strand
GCGAGCGCGTCGAGGCTGGCGTCGTCGGCGAAGTCGGCGCTGAACTGGCAGGCGAGCCAGCCCTGCGGAAAGGCCGCGCGCACGGCGCGCAGCGCATCGCCCTGCGCATGCGCGCGGATCGCCTCGCCGTGGCACACGGCCAGCATCACCGCCGGGTCGGGGCACAGCGGCGCGTCGATGCCCTCGGCGTGGAGCGCGGCCTGGGTCACCCGGTCGCGCACGCTCAGCCAGTCCGCGTCGCGCAGCGCCGCCTTCACCTCGGCGCGCTGCCCCTCGGTCAGCGTGCCCCATTCGACGCCGCCCACCGCGTTGAAGATCAGCCTGCCGCCCGGCGCCAGCATGTCGCGCCCGGCGACGTAGGGGATCGCGCGTGTGGTGCCGAGAATGCGCGCGGCCCACGCCGCCGCGGCGGCCGGGTCGGCATCAAGGCGGGCGATGCATTCCGCCGCAGCCGCCGGCGGTTGCAACATCACCGCCGCCTGCCACGCGGTGCAGGTCAGCAGTTCGCCCCCGGCGTGGACGAGATGCGCCACGCCCGGCGCGAGCGGCGCCACGCGATGGCCGCCGAACCGCCGCAGGTCGCGCGCCGCGAGACCGGCGCAGACGAAGCGCCGTCCCGGCACCAGCGCCTGCAGCAGATGCGGAAACAGGAGATCGCCGCAATTGTGGCGGTCGAAGGCGCCGAACAGGACCGGCGGGGCATGCGCGCTCATGCGTGCATGATATTTCGCGCAGCGCCTGGATTTCGCATTACATTTCCCGAAATGACACCCCCCGATGTACCGATGAAAACCGCCCAGCCTTCTTTCTTCGTCCTCATCGCCCTGATCGGCGGCCTCGCCATCTTCAGCTCCACGCTGTCGAAGACCCCGGTGCTGCCGCTGTTCGCCGCTTCGCTCCACGCCACGCCGGCCGAGATCGGCTGGATCGTGATGGCCTCGACGATCCCCGGCGTACTGATCAGCTACCCCGCGGGCGCCCTCTCCGACCATCTCGGCAAGCGGCGCGTGCTGCTGGCCTCGCTCGTCGTGTTCGCCACCGCGCCCTTCCTGTATCTGATCATCACCACGCCATGGCAGCTGATGGCGGTGCGCTTCTACCACGGCTTCGCCACCGCGATCTTCGGCACCGTCGCCTCCGCGGCGATCGCCGAACGTTACAGCGCCGACCGCGCCGCGCGGCTTTCGACCTATTCGTCGGTCACCATCGTCGGCCGCTCGGTCGCGCCTTTTCTCGGCGGCACCCTGATCTCGCTGGCGAGCTTCGGCGCGGTGTACGTCGCCTGCGCGATCGCCGGCGTGCTCGCGCTGGGCGCGGGCCTGCTGCTGCGCGACCACGAGCCGAAACCGAAAACCAAACTGGAACTGCCGCATTTCTGGTCGAGCCTGAGAACGGTGCTGCGCGACCGCGGCATCATGCTGGTGAGCACGGTCGAGGCCGCGCAATACCTCGTGTTCGGCGCGATCGAGGCCTTCCTCGCGCTCTACGCCGCGTCGCTCGGCATTCCCGCCTGGCAGATCGGCGTCATCCTCGGCGTGCAGCTCGTCAGCATCGTGTTCGCCAAGCCGGTGATGGGCCGCCTCTCCGACCGCGTCGGCCGCCGCCGCGTCATCCTGCCCGGCCTCGTCATCGGCGCCGCGAGCGTGGTGCTGCTGCCGGTCTTCCCCAACGTCGTCGGCCTGTCGGTCCTGAGTCTCGTGTTCGGCCTCGGCTTCGCCACCGTCACCTCGTCCACCGCCGCGCTCGTCGCCGACCTCACGAAAGACGGCCGCTACGGCTCGTCGATGGGCGTGCTGCGCACCGTCATGGACGTCGGCCAGTCGATCGGCCCCGTGCTCACCGGCTTCGTCGTCGGCAGCGCCGGCTACGCCAGCGCCTTCACCCTGCTGGCGGCGATCTTGGTCGCGGCCGCGCTGATGCTGGGCCTGCTGCTGCGCGACGGCTAAGAGGCACCGCATTGCGAGTGAAACGAAGCAATCCAGAATCCCCGTTTAGCGTAATCTCCGCCCCCACCAAACAACCTCGCTCGGCTATAGTGAGGCAGCCCGTTTCTCACAAGGAGACTGTCATGCGCATCCGCACCCTGCTCGCCTCGCTCGCATTCGTCGCCACCAGCCACGCCTTGACGGCCGCCGCCGATTCTTCGCCGACCGCCCCCGCCGCTGCGGCGCAAGCCGAAGTGGTCTCGCCCGAAGCCTGCCTCGCCCGCGCCAAGGGCGACCGCGTCGCCCAACTCAATTGCTGCAAGACACATAAAGGTGTCTGCGGCTGCCGCGCCGGCAAAATCGTGTGCTGTGACAACACCACCAGCACCGAGCCGGGGTGTACTTGTCACGGGGATGAGGCAATAACCGAATGAGCGCGGTCAGTTCGTTGTCCATTGCTGCAGCGCGGCGATCCGGCTGCGGTGAGGGTTCGGCTTATTGACGCCATCGTCGTTTTTGTCAGGCGCCACGCATTTGATCTACCCCATTGATTACCAGTCAATTTTTGAGTGGACCTCACGCTAATGACGGTTTATAGAGCGTTATTTAGGATGGCCACTTTACGTTGGGCATCAGAATAATCATGGCTGTAGAGTTAGGTTTTCTTGGTCCCTTGTATTCACTACTCAAAGACCTCGGAGCTTTCGTGCTCCGACGGATTCGGAAGCCCGATCCTGTAGCGGTCCTCGAACAGCGAAAGAAGTGGCGCTCAAAGTTCGAAGCCCATCTACGGAAGCGCGATGCTTCGGGCACGCGCGGAGATGCAATCATCCGCGACGTATGCCGTATGGATCAGTACCCAAACCTTGAGGAGAAGAGCCGAGGTATTTCTCCATGGTTCAAAGTGGAAATGAAGGGTCTCTACCATCGTGGAGTCGAAGTCTTCCTTCGGGTTGAGAGCCTTGTTTTCGTCGATGACCGTGAAGCGTGGCGCTTCGGAAAATATGATGAGCAAGGCGCGATTAATGCTCTCTTGGTCGCGCGAATTCCATTCGATGCGGTTCGCGCAGTGGAGTGGGCAGGCGATGAGTATTACCCCTTCCCTCACATTTACTGTGAGTTCAGCCGAAAGCGCGGCCAACCCTACGAGGAGTTAGTCTTCTACGCCGCACATGACGGTACAGACGGCTCCTACTTCATGGAAATAGCGAAGCTCGATGAAGTGCAAAAGGTCAGTCGGCGGCTCGGCATCAAGCGCTGGTAGTCGCATCCCGCCGGATGATGCCCAACCCGGCGTTCGAGCGGGACGCCGCAAAAGCGCGGCGCCCCTCAACTTGTTTACGTTAAGCTCAGATAGCCATTCACGACCGCGAGTGTTCTTCGCGAGCAAGCTCCGCACCCTGTTCTGAACTGGATGTGAAACTAAAATTGATGTTTTTTACAATAACTTACAAAAATTATATTGAGCGAAGCGTAGTGAACGTTCGCCACATAGCTCAAAGCCGTACGCAGGGCGTAGTTACATGATCGCGCCAGCTCACAACGCGTGCAGTGCATCGGTGATTCCTGGCCGCCTGGGGAGGCACAGGCCGTCCTTTCCGCTACCGGTTCGTTGGCCCCTTACTTGCTCCCCGCCACCCATACCCCGTCCCACCCCGTCTCCGGCGGCGTCTGCCGGAACGCGTCGATGCGCGCCAGCATGACCTGGCTGGGCTTGTCACCCGGCGCGCTGGAGAGGCAGTCGCGGAACGCGGCTTCGGCGGCGTTCCAGTCCTGCGCGCGGTAGTAAGCGAGTCCCGATTCGTAGGCCTGCACGGCCTGGCGGGTGGTGTCGCTGATTGCGTCGGCAGTGCCGATCAGTTCGAACACTTTCACCGGCGCCAGCCGGCCGGCGACGCGCAGGCTGTCGATCTCGCGGAAGGCGAAGCCCTCGCCGGCGAGCGTGCGCGTGGCTTCGCTCACCAGGATGTGCGTGCCGTAGAACTTGTTGGCCTGTTCCAGGCGCGAGGCGAGGTTCACGGTGTCGCCGATGACGGTGTAGCCGCGCGAGGCCTCGGAGCCGATGTTGCCGACGGTGACCTCGCCGCTGGCGAGCCCCATGCGCACGTTCACTTCGGGCAGGCCGTGCTTCACCCCGAAAAGCTCGGGCAGCGCGGCGCGGAAGTCGTCCATCTTGCGCATCTGCTCGAGCGCGGCGAGGCAGCCCAGGCGCGCGTGATCGTCCGGCCCGACGAAGGGCGGGCCCCAGAAGGCCATGACCGAGTCGCCGATGTACTTGTCGACGATGCCCTGCCGGGCGCGTATGACTTCGGCCATCATGGAAAAATAGCGGTTGAGGAAGCGCACCGCGGCGTCCGGCGTCAGACCCTCGCACAGCCGGGTGAAGCCTTCGAGATCGGAAAAGAACACGGTCATCACCCGGCGCTCGCCGCGGTCGGCGACGAGGCGGTTTTCCAGCAGGTTTTTCACGATGCGCGGGTCGACGTACTGGCCGAAGGTGGCACGGATGCGTTCCTTCTCGCGCAGGCCGACGACCATGTGGTTGAAGGCATCGGCGAGCGTGGCCAGCTCGTCGTGCGTGCGCACCTGGATCTCGACTTCGAGGTCGCCCGCCTCGACGGCGCGCGTGCCGCCCAGCAGGCGCTTGACCGGGTCGACCAGCGAGCGCGTCACGAAGGCGGCAAAAACGAGGCCGAGCGCGGTGGCGATCGCGGTGACGATCCAGTTGAGCTGGGTGGCGCGCGCCTCTTCTTTCTTGGCCTGGGTCGCGGTGTCCTGCGTGAGCTTGTTGAGGAGATCGATGGTCTTGCCGATTTCGGCGTCGACGGCGTCCTTCTCGCGCAGCAGGGCCTCGCGCACCAGGCGCTGCGAACGCGGCGTGCCCTCCTCGGCCTCGATCTGGAACAGGCGGAAAGTACGGTGGAACTGCTGGCGTGCGGTCTGGATCGCCGGCAACTGCTCGCCCAGCCGGGCGAGCGTGGCACGATCGAGTCGTATGGTTTTTTCCGCCTCGGCCTCGGCCAGGAAACGCAGCGAGGAATCGATGATCTGGTCGGCGTTGATGCCGCGCATGTCGAAGCTCGTCGATTCCTTCGCGAGGAACTCGGGATCCGGCTGCGCGGCCTGCATGCCGGCCAGCACCCGTTCCATGTGCACCATCTGCTGGCGGATGAGGATTTCCACGCTCGCCACCTGCTGCTGCAGCGGCAGGTAGTAGTCGGCCAGCGCGTGGACCTGGTTGTTGAGGTTGCGGAAATTGAGCACCGACAGCCAGGTGACGACGATCATCAGCACCAGCAGGGCCAGGGTGATGCTGAAGATCTTGAGGCTGATGGGTAGTCGCATGGGGGCGTCCTC
>DYFW01000158.1 GCA_020725005.1 Thiobacillus denitrificans | reverse complement strand
CCTGCCACAGGCTCGTGCCCGCGCGCGCGGCGGACGCCGCGAGCTGCTCGAGCGTCCTCGCGCCGATGCCGCGGGCGGGGAAGTTCACCACGCGTAAAAAGGCGCCGTCGTCTTCCGGATTGGTCAAGAGGCGCAGGTAGGCGAGGGCGTGCTTGATTTCCTGGCGCTCGAAGAAGCGCAGGCCGCCGTAGACGCGGTAGGCCACGCCCGCCGAGAACAGCGCGTGCTCGAGCACCCGCGACTGGGCGTTGGAGCGGTACAAGAGCGCCATGTCGGCAAACGGCACGCCCTCGCGGTTGAGCGCGCGCGCCTCGTCGACGACGAAACTCGCCTCCTCCTGGTCGGAATAGGCCTCGAAGATGCGGATCGGCTCGCCCTCGCCCTCGGCGGTCCACAGGTTCTTGCCGAGGCGGTGCGCGTTCTGCGCGATCAGCGTGTTGGCCGCGGTGAGGATGCGGCCGTGGCTGCGGTAGTTCTGTTCCAGCTTGATCACGCGGCCGTGCGCGAACTCGCGCTCGAACGCGGCCATGTTGGCGGTGTCGGCGCCGCGGAAGGCGTAGATCGACTGGTCGTCGTCGCCGACGGCGAAGAGCGCCGTGGCCGGCCCGGCGAAGAGCTTCAGCCAGCGGTACTGCAGCGCGTTGGTGTCCTGGAATTCGTCGACCAGGAGGTGGCGGAAACGGTCCTGGTAGTGCTGCCTGAGCGGCTCGTTGCGGTACAGCAGTTCGTAGGAGCGCAGCAGCAATTCCGGAAAGTCCGCCACGCCCTCGCGCTGGCATTGCGCGTCGTAGGCTTCGTAGAGTTCGGCGAGCCGCATCGAATAGTCGTCGTAGGCGTCGGCGTCGCGCGCGCGCCGCCCCGCCTCCTTGTGGCCGTTGATGAACCACTGCACCTTCTTCGGCTCGTATTTCTCGGTGTCGACGTTCAGCGCCTTCATCAGGCGCTTGATCGCCGAGAGCTGGTCGGCGGCGTCGAGGATCTGGAACGACTGCGGCAGCCCGGCCTCGCGCCAGTGGGTTCTGAGCAGCCGGTTGGCCAGGCCGTGGAAGGTGCCGACCCACATGCCGCGCGTGTTGATCGGCAGCATCGCTGCAATGCGCGTGAGCATCTCCTTGGCGGCCTTGTTGGTGAAGGTCACGGCGAGGATGCCGTGCGGCGACACCTGTCCGGTCTGGATCAGCCACGCGATGCGGGTGGTGAGTACGCGCGTCTTGCCCGAGCCCGCGCCCGCGAGGATCAGCGCGGATTCGTGCGGGAGCGTCACCGCGGCGCGCTGTTCGGGATTGAGGGTGTCGAGCAGGGAGGCCATGCAGGGGTAGAATCCAGCGGTCAAACGTGAATTATACGGGGGTCGTCATGGTGAAAATCCTGTTTTTCGGGGATCTTGTCGACACGCTCGGCATGGCGTCGGACGAGATCCCCCTGCCGCCCGACGTCACCGACGTCGAGCGCCTGCTGTTCGTGCTGGCCAGGCGTGGCGAGATGTGGAAGAAAATGCTGCTCGGCAACCCCAAGCTCAACGTCACCATCAACAAGCAGTTCGCCGAGAAGTCCTCGCCCATCAAGGACGGCGACGAGATCGCGCTGGTGGGTTTCGCGGTGGTCTGAGCGCGCGGCCATGGAGCGGCTGGACGCGATCCGCAACATGCTCCGGGTATCGGAGCGCATCGTCTCGTCCGGCCAGCCGACCGCGACGCAGCTCGCCGATATCGCCGCCGCCGGGTTCGACGCGGTGATCAATCTGGCGATGCCGGACTCCGACGGCGCGTTCGCCGACGAGGCCGCGCGGGTCGAGGCGCTCGGCCTGCGCTACGTGTCTATCCCCGTGCCCTACGATGCCCCGGCGCGGCACCATCTGGAAGCCTTTTTCGCGGCCATGAACGCGCTCGCCGGCCGGCACGTGTGGGTGCACTGCGCGCTCAACTGGCGCGTGTCGGCGTTCCTGTACCTCTACCACCGGCGCGTGCTGGGGGTTCCGCCCGGGGCGGCACGGCGCGCGATGTGGCCGGACTGGATCCCGGACGCGACCTGGCAGGACTTCCTCGACCGCCACGAACCCCGTTGAAACGGCGGGGGCGACTTCTTGTAATCTGGAAGCATCACCCCCGCCCGGCGATTCGAAGCTTGAATTGCCTGGAGGCTGCCTGTGTGGATATACGCGAATTTTGGGGCGGCCCTGGCGTGAAGGGCGTAAGGCGTAAAAATCGCGCGGGCCGGATTCCAGGTTGCCGGGCGTTTCCGACAGTGATAGGCCGGAACCACCGAATTGTTCATGTGTGCTTCATGCGCGCTTCACATTGGCACCCTAAAGTTGCGCCGAGCTTTCGTATAGAGAGCGCCCATGTCCGTCTTGAACAAATCCACTTATCGGGAGATTTCCATGCCGCATGCCACGCTTTCCCTGTCCGCGCTCACGCTCGCGCTGCTCGCCGCGGGTGTTTCCCACGCCGCAGATTTCGGCGCCCACACCGAGCAGTTGCTCAAGGCGCATTCGATGCAATTGTTCGGCATCGTCCAGCCGCTCGAGGAATCCGCCCCGGCTACCACCGGTGCCTACCGGACCGAATCCCAGAAGGCCAGTGATCAGGTCCTGCTGGCCCGTGGCCTGGAGGCGCGTTATCTCACCCGCGACGCCGCTGATCGCACTGACATGATGGAGTTCTATCCCCTCCATAACCCCACGCATCTGGTGACCTGTGTCGAGGGCGGCCGCGCCCAGCTCGTCGCGGGCCCCAACAATGTCAGCAACAGCACCTACGAGCCGGGCGACAAGTTCAATCCCTCGGTGCAGCGCATCGACCTCAAGACCGGCGCGGTCGAAACCGTGTTGCGCGGCATGCAGTCCTGCGACGGCATCCGCACCACCCCCTGGGGCACCGTGCTCGCCACCGAAGAGACGGCGACCGGCGGCGCCTACGAAATTCTGAATCCGCTCGCCACCACCAACTTCACCGTGAAGGACCGCACGACCGGCGAAATCGTCAACGCCGCCGGTATCACCGACACCGACGCGGTCGCCAAGCGCACCGCGCTGCCGGCCATGGCCTGGGAGGGCATCGGCATCACGCCCGAGGGCGTCGTGCTGGCAGGTGACGAGTTGCGCCCCGGCTCGTATGCCGACTCGAACAATGAATTCGACACCGATGGCGGTGCGATCTTCAAGTTCGTCCCCGCGTTTCCCGCCACGCCAGGCGTGCTGATCAGCAGCCTCTCGATGTCGCCGCTGGTTTCCGGCTCGGTCTATGCATTCCAGGCATCGTGCTACGGCGCCACCAGCAGCAGCTTTCCGCAGTTCGGCCAAGGTTGCGAAATCGGCGACGGCGGCTGGGTGAAGGTGAATGCCGCCACTGCGCGCATGGATGCCGACAAGTACGGCGCCACCGGCTACTACCGCCCCGAGGACGGCCACATGGACCCGATGTACGCCGGTCCTGGCTACAAATTTTGCTGGACCAACACCGGCAATGAGGGCGCCAGCAACTACGGTGAGGTGGTCTGCATGATCGATCGGAATCCGCTGGGCACCGGCGAACGCACGCTTACCCGCGGCGCGATCACCTATACCTACCTGGCCGATAGCACCGCGACCGGCACTACCGCGGGCCGTGGCGGCGCGGGCTATGCCTACGCCACCGCCAACCGCGTCGTCGAGGGCGATAAGGACTTCAACTCGTTCGACAACCTCGCCTTCCAGCCCGGCACCGGCAACTTGTACGTGGTCGAGGATCACGCCAACGGCGACGTTTTCGCCTGCCTGCCCGATGGCGCCGACCGAGACCTCAAGAGTGACGGCTGTGTGAATATCCTGTCCGTCGTGCCGAGCGAGGCCGAGCCCACCGGCTTCATCTTCAGCCCGGACGGCAGGACTGCCTACGTGTCGATCCAGCATTCCAACGATGCCAACATGCCCAAGCTCGACGACTATGGCACGGACGACATTCTGGTGATCACCGGCTTCAAGCTGCCGAAGCACGGCAAGTAAGCCCGCTCCCTTCCCGGGGCCTCCGGGTTCCGTGGACGTCATGCCCCCGTCCTGCGCAGGTCGGGGGATGTTTTTTTGCAGGCAGGCTGGGCAGGAAATGGTCGCCGCCTGCCCCGGCGGCCGGAGGACGCGCGTGAAAAGGGCGACCCGCGGGTCGCCCTTCTGCCTGGAAAATACCGGAACCTACTTGTTCTTGTTCGCGATCATGTCCTGGATGATCGGCGCCAGGATCAGTTCCATGGCGAAGCCCATCTTGGCGCCCGGCACCACGATGGTGTTGCGGCGCGACATGAAGGAGTTCGGAATCATGTTCAGCAGATAGGGGAAATCGACCCCCTTGGGCTCGCGGAAGCGGATGACGATGAAGCTCTCGTCCGGCGTCGGGATGTCGCGCGAGATGAAGGGGTTGGAGGTGTCGACGGTGGAGACGCGCTGGAAGTTGATGTCGGTGCGCGAGAACTGCGGGGTGATGTAGTTCACGTAGTCCGGCATGCGGCGCAGGATGGTGTCGACGATGACGTCGGCGGAGTAGCCGCGTTCGGCGCCGTCGCGGTGGATCTTCTGGATCCACTCGAGGTTGACGATGGGCACCACGCCGATGCCGAGGTCGACGTGCTGCGAAACATCGACGGTGTCGGTTTTCACCAGGCCGTGCAGGCCCTCATAGAACAGCACGTCCGAACCGGCGGGAATGTCTTCCCAAGGCGTGAATTCGCCTGGGTTGAGGCTGGTGTTGAGGCGCTTGTTGTGCTCGGCGGCCTCCTCGTCGCTGTGGATGTAGTAGCGGCGCTTGCCGGTGCCGGTCTCGCCGTAGGTCTTGAACAGCTCGGCCAGCTTGTCGAAGTGGTTGGACTGCGGGCCGAAGTGGCTGAAATGCTTGTTGCCCTCGGCTTCGGCTTTTTTCACGGCTTCCTTGAACTCGACGCGCGACAGGCTGTGGAAGCTGTCGCCCTCGATGACGGCAGCGTTGATCTTCTCGCGCAGGAAAATGTGCTCGAAAGCGCGCTTGACGGTCGTGGTGCCGGCGCCGGACGAACCCGTGACCGCGATGACGGGATGCTTCTTGGACATGCTGGGGAATCTCCCTGGAGGATGACAGATAAATCTGGCTAATTAAAATTATTCTACCTTCCAGGAGGTGGGCTTGTCACTGGCAGCCCCGGCTGTGGGTTGGTCAACTTAGCGTGTTTGTATCTGTCCTTGTGTGATATGGACAATATGCCTGTCGAATGCGCGGAACGTGAACGAAACAGGTCGTTCGGCATATTCCAGTGTGCGTTTCCTCGGTAGTGTGCTGACTTGTGTGCAAAAGCGCCCGGGGTTGGAAGGGGGCGGGTGG
>DYFW01000157.1 GCA_020725005.1 Thiobacillus denitrificans | reverse complement strand
TGCTTCGGTCCATGGTCGTGGCCGGCACCGGCGTGGACGAGCGGGGCTGCGAATGCCACGGCACTGCAGAGGATTATCAAGGCGTGTTTCATGAAAATATCTCCTTGCGTTAGCCTTCGTTGATTGGGTCGGGGTTGCGGCGCAGAGTCTGGCCGGTGTCGATCGCCTTGCGCACGGCGCCGAAGCGCAGGTAAAGCGCCGGTACCACGATCATGTTGAGCGCCGTCGAGCTGACCAGCCCCCACAGAATGACGACGGCCATCGGCGCCTGGATTTCCGAACCTGGTTGACCACCGGACAAGGCCAGCGGCACCAGCGCCAGGCCGGCGGCGAGTGCGGTCATCAGTATCGGCACCAGGCGTTCTTCGGCGCCACGCCGGACGGCTTTCCGGACATCCTTCACGGCGTCGTGTTCGACCAGATGGTGGACGTGGGAAATCATCATCACGCCGTTGCGCGTGGCGATGCCGAACAGCGTGATGAAGCCGATGATCGACGCCAGGGTGACGATGCCGCCTGCCGCATACACGCCCGCCACGCCGCCGATGATCGACAGCGGCAGGTTGAGCATGACGATGAAGGCATCGCGCGCCGAGTGGAAGGCGACGAACAGCAGCAGGAAGATGCCCACCACCACGGCGGCGCCGAGCAGCGCCAGGGTGCGCGAAGCTTCGGCTGCCGACTCGAACTGGCCGCCGAACTCGATGTGGTAGCCGGTCGGCAGCTTGACGTCGCGCGCCACCTTGGCCTGCATTTCCTCGACCACGCTCTTCAGGTCGCGGCCGGCGACGTTGGCCATGACCACCAGCTTGCGCTGGACGTTCTCGCGGTTGATGAAATACGGCCCGCGGTCGTTCTCGATGTCGGCCAGCGCCGCCAGCGGCAGGCGCGCGCCGGTCGGCGTGGTGATCAGCGTGGACCGGATCGCGTCGAGGTTGCCGCGCACCGCCGGGTCGTAACGCACCACCAGGTCGAAGCTCGTCTGTCCCTGCAAGACCTTGGACACGGTCAGGCCGTTGAAGGCGGTCGCGATGCTTTCCGAAACCTCTTTTGCCGACAGGCCGTGGCGGGCCAGCGCATCGCGTCGGTATTTGATCGACAGGAAGGGAATGTCGACCTGCTGCTCGGGCTGCACGTCGACGGCACCCGCGACAGTGGCCATGACGCCCTGCACCTCCTGCCCCAGGCGGCGCAGTTCGGCAAGGTCGCTGCCGAAGATCTTCACCGCGATGTTGGCGCGCGTACCCGACAGCATGTGGTCGATGCGGTGCGAAATCGGCTGGCCGACCACGACCTGAACGCCCGTCAGCCTGGCGAAGTCCTCGCGCAGCGCGGCGAGAAATTCCTCCTTGCTGCGCGCATTGTTACCGGTGACCATTTTCAGGCTGACCTCGATTTCCGACTGATGCACATCGAGCGCATGCGGATCGAGCGGCGAGCGTCCGGTGCGGCGCGCCGTGGCAATCACTTCGGGATGCGCGAGCAGGACGTCCTCGACCGTCTGCATCAGCTTGGCCGATTCCTCGAAGGCGGTGCCGGGCAGGGTCTCGGCGCCGACCGTCAGCGTGCCTTCGTTGAAGTCGGGCAGAAAGGACTGGCCCGCCATGCCGAGACCGATCAGGGCCACGATGAGGAGTCCGCCGCTTGCCAGCGAAATGGCTTTCCATCGATCGATCGTGGCATCGAGCAGGCGCCGGTAACGGTCGTGCAGCCAGACGATCAGGCGGGTTTCGTGATCGGTACGTACCTCCTTCGCTGCGCCGAGAAACATCGAGGCCAGCACCGGCGTCACGGTGATCGACACCAACAGCGAGGCGAACAGCGAAATGACGTAGGCCAGGCCGAGCGGTACCATCAGCCGCCCTTCGATGCCCGAGAGGAAGAACAGCGGCACGAAGACCAGCATGATGATCAGCGTGGCGAAGACGATGGAGCCCTGGATTTCCCTGGTGGCCATGAACACCACATGCATCGTCGACTCGCGCCGACCATCGGGCTTGGCGTGATTTTCGCGCAGGCGGCGCACGATGTTTTCCACGACGATGATGGCGTCATCGACCAGTGCGCCGAGCGCGATGGCCATGCCGCCCAGCGTCATGGTGTTGATCGTCGCGCCGAGTGCCTTCAGCGACAGCACGGCGGCCAGCAGCGACAGCGGCAGGGCCACCAGCGTGATCGCCGTCGAACGCACCGAGAGCAGGAAGGCGAAGACGATGGCGATGACCAGAATCGCGCCGTCGCGCAGCGCCGCCATCAGGTTGGCGATGGACGTCTCGATGAAGTCGGCCTGGCGGAACAGGCGCTCCTCGATCTTCATGCCTTCCGGCAGGGACTTCTGGATCTCGGCGATGGTGCCGTCAAGAACGCGCGTCAGGTCGAGCGTGTTGGCGGCCGGCTGGCGCTGAATGCCGAGCACCACGGCCGGCTTGCCGTTGGTCGAGCCGAGGCCGCGCTTGGCGGCAACGCCGAGCGCCACGTCGGCGACATGGCGGATCAGCACCGGCTGGCCGTGCTTTACGGCCACCACCGCCTCGGCGACATCCTCGATGTGGCGTACCCGGCCGATGCCCTGGATCAGGTACTCCTGGCCGTTCTCGGCGTAGAAGCCGGCGGCGGCGTTGCTGTTCGACCCTGCGACCGCTTTCACCACCGCGTCGATGGTCAGGCCGTAGGCGGCCAGCCGCTCGGGCTTGAGCGTCACCTGGAACTGTTGCAGGTCGCCCCCGATGGGCAGCACCTCGGCAACGCCAGGCACGGCCAGAAGACGCTTGCGCAACACGTAATCGGCGGTGTTCTTCAGCTCGATGGTGGAATGTTGGTCCGAGGTCAGGGCGATGAACATGATTTCGCCCATGATCGAGGAGGCCGGCGCCATTACCGGCGCCTCGACCCCCGGCGGCAGCGCGGCCTTCGCCAGTTGCAGCTTCTCGGCGACCACCTGGCGCGCCAGAGTGGCATCGGTGCCCCAGGCGAATTCGACCGTGATGACCGACAGGCCGATCTTGGTCGAGGACCGCACGCGGCGCACGCCCGGCGCACCGTTGAGCGCGGTTTCGATGGGAAAGGTGACCTGCGTCTCCATGTCGGTCGGGTTCATGCCGGCCGCCTCGGTAACGACGGTGACCGTCGGCGCCGTGAGGTCGGGGAAGACGTCGACCGGGGTGCGCAGGGTTTCACGCCCGCCCCAGACGAGCAGCAGCAGCGCGCCCATGACCACGAAGAGCCGGTTGCGCAGCGACCATTGAATGATGTGTCCAATCATGAGGGTTACCCTTAGTGCGCGTGGCCGGCCGGGCCCGCTTTCGATGTCGACAGGCGGATCAGATAAGCACCCTTGCTGACAATGCGCTGCCCCGGTTCGATGCCGGCGACGATGGCGATGCGTTCGCCGTCGCGTAAGCCGGTCTGGACGATGCGTCGCTCGAAGCTTTCGCCGCCGGTCTGCACGTAGACGACCTGCGTGCCGCTCTCGTCCTGCACCGCACTGGCCGGCACGCGCACGGCCGCGTTACCGTCGCCCGAGAGGATTTGCGCCTTGACCGTCATGCCCAGACGCAACTTGCCCTCCGTGTTGGCGAACTCGAAGACGACCGGCACGGTACGGGTCTGCGCGTCGACCACGCCGCCGACCGCAACCAGCCGGCCGTTCTTGCCGGCTTCGATGGCGAAGGGCTGCGCAAAACCGTCGACGGCGAACGCGGCGCCGCTCGGATTGCCGAGGCGGCCGATCTCGCTCTCCGGCACACGCGCTTCCAGCCAGAGTTTCGCGGTGTCGGCGACATGAACGATAGGCGCGCCTTCATTGACGAAGGCACCGGCCGAAACCGAAACATCGGCGATGACGCCGTCGATGGGTGACTTCAGCGCGATGCCGCCGCCGCCGCCCAGACCCTGGGCGCGTGCACCGGCGGCCTGCGCTTCGGCTGCCGCGATGCGCTCGTTGGCGCGCGCTTCGAGCAGGCGTTTTTCCGCGACGGCTTCGTCCTTGAACAGGACTTCCATGCGCTCACGTTCGCGGCGGGCCTGTTCGAGGCCGATGCGTGCCTTGCCGGCGGCCGCTTCGAGTGTCGCCTGATCGCTTTCCCCGCCGAGGCGCGGCGTCAGCAGGGCCAGTACCTGCCCCTTTTTTACCGTCTGGCCGATGCGCGGGAAAGCACCGCTGGCGCGCAGGATGCCCGCAGCCGGGGCAACAATCTGCGCCTCGCCGTCGGGCACTCCCTTGAGCGTGCCGGTTGCCGTCACCGCCGCGCGCACCAAGCCTTTGTCGGCTTCAACCGTGGCGAAGTCGATCTTCCACTGCTGTTCCTTGGTGAAGGTGATGGCGCTGTCCTCCGCGTGCGTGCCATGTGCTGCTGCCGCCGCCTTGGCGTCGGCATGCACGGTGACCGGACCGAGCTCATGGGTCAGCGTGCCGCTGGGCGTGTCCACGATCAGGGTCAGTTCGCGCTCGCCGGACGTTTTGGGGGTAACGTTGGGTTTGAAGATGCCGGGCACGGCCGATACGTCGGCGAAGAAGCGCTCTTCCGCCCCGTTTTCGCCCGCCAGCACGACGGTGAGCTTGCCTTGGGCGACGGGCTTGAAGTCGGCCAACTGCGTGAAGTGGGCGACAAAGGTTGCGGCCTGGCCGGCGATCAGCGCGGGAAATTCGACAAAAAGCTCGCTTCTTTCACTGAAATGGGTGAGCTTTGCGCCGGCTTCCTCATGATGGTCCGCGGCAATCGGTGCGGCTTGTTTGTCACCGCAAGCGGCGAGCAGCAGCGCCAGCAAGGTGGCAAGGGTGAGGGTTTTCATTGTGGATGATTTCCTGTCAATTGATCGAGTTCGATGCGCGCCGTGCGCGCCTTCGCTTCGAGGTCGAGCGCCGTGAGTTCGGCCTCCAGTGCGCCCTTGTAGGCGTCGAGCAGTTCGAGCACGCCGGATTCGCCGGCTTTGTAAGCACTCTCGGCGATGCGCAGCAGTTCGGCCGAGGGTGCGACGGCCTCGCTGCGGTAGCGCGCCGCGGCTGCGGCGAGTTGCGTGGCCTGGCGATGCAGGCCGAGCAGTTCGCCTTCCGCCTGCTGGCGGGCGAGACCGAGTTCGGCGCGCGCCGCCAGCATTTGCGCGGCGCTGCGCCGGTCGGCGGCCTGCTGGCGGTCGAACAGCGGCAGCGTGAAGGACAGCATCACCATGTTGCCGTTCTCGCGCAGCGGCCCGTCCTCGACGCGCTTGCCGCCGACGCCGAGGGTCAATTCAGGCAGGTTCCGCCGGGCGGCGGCGTTGTCGGCCTGCGCCGCCTCGGCTCGCGCCGCGAGGGCGGCGAACTCGGGCCGGGCGGCGAGCTTGCCCTGCAGCTCGG
>DYFW01000156.1:1332-5367 GCA_020725005.1 Thiobacillus denitrificans | reverse complement strand
CTGAGTCTTGGCCCCCTGCTCTACTACTGGCCACGCGACGACGTGCTGGCCTTCTACGCGTCGGCGCAGCGCTGGCCGGTGGCCCGGATCTACCTGGGCGAGTCGGTCTGTTCCCGCCGCCACCTGCTGCGGCTGTCCGACTGGCTGGCGCTGGCCGATGCGCTTGCGGGCGCGGGCAAGACGGTGGTGCTGTCGAGCCAGACGCTGATCGAATCGGAATCCGACCTCAAAACCCTGCGCAAGCTCGCGCGCAATGGCCGCTTCCAGGTCGAGGCCAACGAATGGGGCGCGGTGCGTCTGCTCGCCGAGGCGGGCGTGCCCTTCGTCGCCGGCGCGACACTCAACGTCTACAACCCGGAGACGCTCGATGAGCTTGCGAGGCTGGGCGCGCAGCGCTGGCTGCCGCCGCTCGAAATGTCGCGCCAGGCATTGGCCGCGCTTCTCGCCCTGGCGCCCGCCGGAATCGAAACCGAGGTTTTTGCCTACGGTCGCCTCCCGCTGGCGTGGTCGGCGCGCTGCTTCACCGCGCGCCATTACAACCTGCCCAAGGACGATTGCCAGTTTCGCTGCCTCGATCATCCGGACGGCCTGCTGCTCGCCACGCGCGATAACGCCCCCTTCCTCGTGATCAACGGCATCCAGACGCAATCGGCCGGCGTCTACAGCCTGATCGGCGAACTCGCTGCGCTGCGGTCGCTCGGCGTCGCCAGCCTGCGCCTATCGCCGCAGGCGCGCCACATGGAACGGGTGGTCGCCGCCTTCGATGCGGCGCTCGCCGGCGACGCCGACGCCGCAGCAGCGCTGGCCCGCGTCATGCCCGGGCCGGCGGTGGACGGCTACTGGCACGGCCGCGCCGGGCTGGAACGGGGGGAAAGTGCATGCTGAATCCCGCCTTGCCGACCGCACTGGTCCGGGTGTTCGAACGTCTGCCCGTCGCGCCGCCGAGCCTCGCGTTCTGCCTCGCCGCCAACCGCCTGCTGTGGCCAGTCCTGCTGGCCCGCGACTGGCGGTCGCTGGCCGGGCGACGCTACGCGATCCGGGTACGCGACTGGGGGCTCACCCTGCGTTTCCGGATCGACGCACAGGGTTTCGCGCCCGACGCCGGCCAACCCGAACTTGCCGTCAGCGCGAACGCTCGCGATTTTTTGCTGCTGATGGCGCGCCGCGAGGACCCCGACACGCTGTTCTTCAGCCGCCGGCTGCTGAGCGAAGGCGACACCGAACTCGGCCTGGTGGTGAAGAACCTGCTCGACGGCATCGACCCCGATGAAGTGTTCGCGCGGCTGCCCGCGCCGCTCGCCACGCTGGCGCGCCAACTGCTGGACGAGGCGACGCGCGACTCCGCGCCCGTGGCGTGAGCCCGCCGCTCAGCGCGGCGGCAGCGCGATCTGGTGGTCGGTGCTGAACTGGTAGTCGCGGAACACGTGCGCCGCGCTCAGCACCTCGTAGCTGCCGTCGGCACGCTTGTGCGTGGTGTCCTTGAGACGCCACGCGGTCTGGCCGCAGGTCCAGATGTCGAAGTTGCGCATGTGGGTGCACAGGCAGGTCTTGTCCTTGACCGACAGCTTCTTCGCATCCGGGTGCAGCGCGACCTCGCGGTTGTAGGCGTCGATATAGGCGCAGCGGCCGTTGGCGTCGAGCAGATAGCCGTAGGCCTCGCAGTTCGGGCGGATGCCCGAGCCGATGCCGGGGCTGCCCTTGAGCATGCGCATGGGATAGCCGGTCGGCGACAGCGTATTGACCTCGATGTCGGCCTCGCTGGCCTTGAAGTATTCCTGCTTGACCTTGTCCGGGAGGCCGCATTCCTCGGTGACGGTGAAGCGCGTGGCCACCTGCACGGCCGCCGCGCCCCGTTCGAGGAAGCCCACCGCATCGCTGCCGGTGAAAATGCCGCCGGCGGCGATCACCGGAATCTCGAGGTGTTCGGATTTCAGATAGGCAATCACCTCGTCGGTGATCGTGGCGAGATCGTATTGCGCCCAGTCCATGCCGAAGCCGAGGTGGCCACCGGCGAGCGGTCCCTCGACCACCACGAAATCCGGCAGCCGGTCGAGGCGCGCATTCTTGCGCAGGAACATCGACAGCGCGCGCGCCGACGAGACGATGATGCCGAGCTTGGCGTCGCGGAAACGCGGGTGATCCTCGATCAGCGCGAACGACCCCAGATGCAGGCCGGCCGACAGCGTGATGCCGTCGATGCCGGCGTCGAGCGCGGCGGTCAGGCGCGTGCGCAGCGTGTCGCGCGGCCCGTTCATGGTCAGCTTCTCCATGCAGTTGATGAAGACCAGGCCGTCGCCGCGCTTGGCCTCCATGGTCCTGCCGACGTGGCTGCGCGTCGCCTCGGCGAGCGTGTCGAGGCAGAACTTCACCTCCGACTTGTCGCTGTTGGCGATGTTGTACTTGTATTGCTTGAGCTTGGCGCTGACGTACTTGGTATCGAAGCGCCTGTCCGACACGGTCTGCACCATGGCGTCGGAAATATGGCCGATGCCGCCGAGGCGCGCCGCCTCCAGCGCCAGTTCGGCGGTCGAGATGTCGACCCCCATCCCGCCGACGACGATCGGCACCAGTTCCTGCCTGCCGAAGCGAAGGCGGAAGTCATCCACGCGTTTCATGCTTTTTTCAAGGGAAGGTTTTGAACGATTCCCCTAGTTTAAGGCCAGCCCTCCAGAAACGCGCGCGCCGTGAAAGCATTCCACCTTGCGCCCCGCCGGTGCGCCGGCCGCAAGCCTATCGGCGAATGCGCGCCTCGCGCTGACGCTCGTGCGAAACCAGTTTCGCCAGTTCGGTCAATTCCTCGGCCAGCAGCTCCAGCACATCGTCCAGCGTCAGGATGCCGGCCAGCGCGCCGGCGGCGTCGACCACCGGCATGCGGCGCACGCCCTTGTCGCGCATGTAGCGCAGCGCCTCGTACAGGCCTTCGCTTTCGCGCACGGTCGCCACGCCGGGCCCCATGATGTCGCCGACCTTGAGCGCTTCGGGATTGACGCCCGCGGCGACGACCTCGACGACGATATCGCGGTCGGTGACGATGCCCACGGGCACCCGTTTCCCCTCCGCTTCCTCGACCACCACCAGGTCGCCGACATGGTGGGTGCGCATCAGTTGCGCCGCCTCGGTCACGACGGTCGACGGCGTCGTGACCACCACGATACGGTTGCAGAATTCCCCGACCGGCATGGCATTTCTCCCTTTTTCATTGTCTGATTGCATTCAAGCGTCCGTACCGCAAAAAAGCAAGGCGCATTGCCCACCCCAAAAAAACAGACGGCGCCCGCGCGGGCGCCGTCGAAACCCCGATCGTGCCGGGTATCAGGTACCGATCACGCCGCCGTCGTCCTTGGTGATGACGATCACCGCCGAACGCGGCTTGTGCACCGTGCCGAGGCCGCTGGCGGTGGTGTCGCCGTTGGCGCCGTTATCGGGCCAGCGCGAATTCTGGGTGGGGAAATCCCGCCAATCCTCGCCCGGATGCTGGATACCGACGAACATGGCCTTGCCGTCCGGCGTGGTGACCACCCCCGTCACTTCGCAGTTCGGCGGCGCGGTCAGGAAGCGGCGCGTTTCTCCGGTCGCCGGATCGGCGCACATCATCGCGAGGTCTTGAGGAAGTTGCGGCGGGAAATCCGGCGTGCCTCGACGAGGTCGGGAATGGAATCGTTGCCGCTGGGGTTGGCGACGCTGTCATGGGGCTTCGGCTTGCCGTCGGGCTGAATTGCGCTGCTCATGTCGTCTCCTGGACCTGGGGTGGGGAATCCGGGGCACCGGATGCGCCGATTCTCCTCACCCAGGGTGACGAAATTTTGACGTCCGCTCGTCGACGGTAGCTCACCCATACCCAAAAAATATTTTCTGGCGCACCTTGCATATTCCTAAAACATGTTATAAAAATGCAAATTATAAATAGGCCTGCATATCCGAATATCGCAGATCGCAGCCAGCTGCACGGCATGCGTCACACACCCAGGAGAAGGAGAGCGTCATGATGCAAAGAATCTTCGAAAAGAGCGAGAACACCGCCGTCTTCGTCACCGT
>DYFW01000156.1:0-1232 GCA_020725005.1 Thiobacillus denitrificans | reverse complement strand
CGGGGAGGACGGGCCATGCTTGAACCGGTCGCGCTGAAGGACTTTTTCATCACTTTCTTTTCGGCCGCCATGGTGATCATGACGGGCGGCCTCTACGCCCTGCTGTTTGCCTACGCACGCATCAAGCGCCGCCCCGGCTTCCTGTGGCTGGCCTACGCATCCTATGCGGCGCTGGTCGCCGCGGTGCTGACGCTGGCCGCTGCGGCCAACCTGTTCGGCAGCGCGTTCTGGATCACGATCGTGGCGCTCATGCTCGTCGGCTACCTGCTGGCGCCACACGCGATCTGGCACCTGTGCGTGGGTACGCATCGCGAACCGCATGCCGAGCCGGGAAGACCGGCCAGTACTTTTTCAACCGTCGTTAAATCAAGGGGAGCATGACCATGGCAAAAGAAGAATGGTGGGCCTCCGAATCCTTCTGGCGCAAGAACGCCATCTGGATTACGGCCGTCTCGTTCGTCGTACTGATATTTCTGACCTTCGACACCATCAGTCAGATCACGGCAGGTGGCACGCGGGTGCCGGGCTACGCGGTGATCAACCACCGCATCACCTATGAGTTCAACGAAGACCGCAACATGCTGGTTCCCAAGATCGGCGTCGAGGAACCGCTGTTCGGGAAAAAACTGACCGAGGACGAAGCCAAGGCTCTCGTCACCCGCGGCAAGCTGACCACCCAGGCGAAGAACTGCATGAACTGCCACACCCTGCTCGGCAACGGCGCGTATTTCGCCCCCGACCTCACCAAATCCTGGCTCGATCCGTCCTGGGGATCGAAGGAAATCCGCGAACAGCAGATGGTGGAGTTCCTCATGAATCCGCAGGACCGGCTCCACAACACGCTCGGCCGCCGCATGCCGAACCTCGGCATCACCGAGGAGGAAGCGCGCGCCACGGTCGCCTTCCTGAAGTGGATGTCGTCCATCGACACCAACGGCTTCCCCGCCAACTTCGTGTCCATCGACCAGGAGAATTGAGATGACTGCACTGGGCAAGCTCGACAGTTCCAACCTGAACGGCGGGCAGAAACTCGCGATCAAGTACTACATCGTCGCCGCCGCGCTGTTCGGCGCGCAGGTGCTGTTCGGCCTCCTGGCCGCGATCCAGTACCTGCAGCCGGATTTCCTGTTCGGCGTGCTGGACTTCTCCGTCAACCGCATGGTGCACATCAACGCCATGGTCGTGTGGCTGCTGTTCGGCTTCATCGGCTCGGTGTACTGGCTGCTGGAGGA
>DYFW01000155.1:3485-5399 GCA_020725005.1 Thiobacillus denitrificans | reverse complement strand
CCTTCATCGCGCAGACCGGCAATACCGTGCTCGGCGGCGTCGCGCTGTTCGTGCTCGCGCTCGGGATGGGCGTGCCCCTGCTGCTCGTCGGCTTGTCGGCCGGCGCCCTGTTGCCGAAGGCCGGCGGCTGGATGAACGCGGTCAAGTATTTCTTCGGCGTGATGATGCTGGCGATCGCCATCTATCTCATTTCGCCGGTGATTCCCGTCTGGTCGAGCATGCTCTTGTGGGCGCTGCTGCTGATCGGCTCCGCGGTCTACCTGCATGCGCTCGACCCGCTGCCCGCCCAGGCGAGCGGCTGGGCGCGCCTGTGGAAGGGCCTCGGCGTGGTGCTCCTGATTGCCGGCCTGGCGATCCTGCTCGGCATGCTGGCGGGCAGCCGCAACCTCCTGCAGCCGCTCGACGTATTCAAAGGCGGCGCGGTGGCGATCGCCGCCGAGCAGAAGGGGCTGCGCTTCGAGAAGATCAAGGACGTCGCCGAACTCGACGCGCGCCTGGCCCAGGCCAAGGCCGAGGGCCGTGCCGTCATGCTCGACTTCTACGCCGACTGGTGCGTGTCGTGCAAGGAGATGGAGACCTTCACCTTCACCGACGCGCGGGTGCAGGCGCGGCTCGCCGACGTGGTGTTGCTGAAGGCCGACGTCACCGCCAACAGCGATGCCGACAAGGCGCTCCTGAAGCGCTTCAACCTGTTCGGCCCGCCGGGCATGATCTTCTGGACCGCCGCCGGCGAGCAATCGCCTTACAAGGTGATCGGTTTCGAGAAACCCGACAAGTTCCTCGCCAGCATCGATTCGGCGATCGGCAAGTAAGCCCGCATCGGGAACGCAGGCGCCCCGCGCCGCGGGGCTTCTTTTTTATCGGCCCCGGCGCCCGATGGCGTCAGGGCTGACGGCGCAGCACGCCGATGGCGTCGACGAGCGGCGTGACGACGGGCTGGATCTTGCGCCGCATCAGGGAGCCGATCGCGGTGGTCTTGAGGAAGATCGGCCGCACCGTGTCGGCGTCGACCGCGGCGAGCGCATCGAGCGCCGCGCAGTCGGCGTCGAAGTGCGGTGCGGCGTCGACCAGCGCCTGGCGCGCCGCGGCGCGCGCGGCATCGTCCTGCTGGCGCAGCGGCGCGCACCAGTTCGCCAGGGCGTTGAGCGTATGGCTCACCACTTCCTGGATTTCCGGCCGGTCGAGGATGATCGCGGCGGTGGCGAGGAAGGTCTGGCCCTGCGCCGACAAGGCCTTGCGCAGCATGTCGCCGTAGGCGTTGCCGGCGAGCGCGGGCACGCCGGCATGGTCGGCGCGCGCCGGCCGGGGCAGGGGCAGGGCATCGGGCTGCAGCTCGAGGAAGGGCACGTAGTAGGCGTTGCGGCTGCTGCCGCGCTTCCAGATCGCGACGCGCTCCGCCTCGGTGAGCACGCCCGAATGCAGCATCACCGCGACCGTGTCGAGGATGCCGACGTCGTCCTCGTGCAGGAAGGCGAGGTGTTCGACCAGGAACTCGGCGAGCGTGCGGCCCATGCTGCCGCGGCACACCACGTCGCGCATCAGCATCAGGCGGGCGTTCTCGATGGTGGGCATGCACCACCACGCGTAGCGCGCCAGCTCGTCGGTGAGCGCGGGCGAATGCACCACCGCGACCACCGCTTCCTCCTCGGCGATCAGCAGCAGCTGCGCCAGGTGCTGTTCCGACAGGCCTGCCTGCGACTGGCGTGTCCAGCGCGTGAGGTGGACGGGATAACCGCCGGGCGAACCGAGCACGTGACCGGACAGCATTTCGCGCACGCGCTTGAGATAGCGGTCCGCGCGCTCGGTGGGCTTGAGCGGCACGCTCGCCTCGCCCTGCGGCGTCAGCGCCCACAGCGTCATGCTCGACTCGTCGATGCGGACGGCCTTGAGGTCGGTGTTGAAGAGGACGTTGAG
>DYFW01000155.1:0-3385 GCA_020725005.1 Thiobacillus denitrificans | reverse complement strand
GTCCATCACGTCGGCGCGGCCGCCGAAGGCGCCGACCGGCATGCCGCCGCCGATCACCTTGCCGAGCGTGGTGAGGTCGGGGCGCACGCCGAGCAGCTTCTGCGCGCCGCCGAGGTCGACGCGGAAACCCGTCATCACCTCGTCGAAGATGAGGAGCGCGCCGTGCCGGTCGCACAGCCGGCGCATCGCCGCCATGAATTCGGCGGTCGGCTTGACCAGGTTCATGTTGCCGGCGAAGGGTTCGACGATGATGCAGGCGATTTCCGACCCGATCTCGGCGAACGTCCTTTCCAGCCCGGCGACGTCGTTGTAGTCGAGCACGATCGTCTGCGCCGCGACTTCCGGCGGCACGCCAGCCGAGGTCGGATTGCCGAAGGTGAGCGCGCCGGAGCCGGCCTTCACCAGAAGGAAGTCGGCGTGGCCGTGGTAGCAGCCCTCGAACTTGATGAACTTGGAGCGGCCGGTGAAGCCGCGCGCCAGGCGGATCGCGCTCATCGTCGCTTCGGTGCCGCTTGATACCAGCCGGACTTTCTCAATGCTTGGCACCAGCTCGATGATGCGTGTGGCGATGACGAGTTCCGCCTCGGACGGCGCGCCGAACGACAGGCCGCGGGCGGCGGCCTCGGCAACCGCCTTGACCGTGCCGGGATGGGCGTGGCCGAGGATCGCCGGGCCCCAGGAACCGACGTAGTCGAGGTATTCGCGGCCGTCGGCGTCCCACACCCGCGCGCCTTTCGCGCGGCTGAAGAACACCGGCGTGCCGCCGACGCTCTTGAAGGCGCGCACCGGCGAGTTCACGCCGCCGGGGATGACTTTCAGCGACTGTTCGAAGAGTTGTTCGTTGCGGGTCATTGCTCGGATTCCGTTGCAAAAAGCTGGTTGAAGTCGCGCGCGGCGGCGCGGATGTCGGGCGCGTCGAACAGCGCCGAGAGCACCGCGATGGCGTCGGCGCCGGCGTCGATGAGCTGCGCGGCGTTGGCGAGCGTGATGCCGCCGATGGCGACCAGGGGAACGTGGATTGCCGCTGTCGCTTCGCGCAGCAGCTCGAGCGCGGCGCGCGGCGCGGCCGGCTTGGTCGGCGAGGCGAAAAAACTGCCGAAGGCGACGTAGTCGGCGCCGGCCGCCTGCGCGGCGCGGGCCAGATCGAGGCTCTGGTAGCACGAGGCGCCGATGAATTTTTCCGGGCCGAGGATGATGCGTGCCTCCGTGAGGCTGCCGTCGTCGCGCCCGAGATGCACGCCGTCGGCATCGACGAGGTCGGCGAGCCTGAGGTCGTCGTTGACGATCAGCGGGACGCCGTATTGGCGGCACAGCGCGACCAGCTCGCTCGCCTGCGCGTGGCGGCGCGCGACGTCGCCCGACTTGTCGCGGTACTGCACGGCGGCGATGCCGCCGGCGAGTGCGTATTCCACCTGCGTCAGCAGGTGCTCGGTGTCTGCGGTGTCCGGGGTGATGGCGTAGACACCCCCTGGAAAGGCCGCGCTCGCCCTCACGCGTTGCCCCCGGCCTGCGCGTCCTGCGCCCAGAAAAAACGCTCCGGGATGTACTGGCCCATGCCGGGGCGGAAAGCGGCTTTCAGCGTCTCGTAGGTGAAGTTCTGCGCCTCGCGCACCGCGGTCGGCACGTCGTGGCCGAAGGCGAGCGCGGCGGCGATTGCCGAGGCGAGCGTGCAGCCGGAGCCGTGGTAGCTGCCGGGCAGGCGGTCCCAGGCGTCGGTCTGCACGTGACCGCCGGCGTCGTACAGGCTGTTCAGCACGCGCGGGGTGGCCTCGTGCGTGCCGGTGATGAGCACGTACTCGCAGCCGAGGTCGGTGAGGCGGCGGGCGCAGGCGGCGAGATCCAGGTCTTCCTCGTCGGACTCGAACAAGGCCAGCCGCCGCGCCTCGTGGCTGTTGGGCGTGAGCACGCTGGTCTGCGGGATCAGCATGTCGCGCATCGCCGCGATCATGTCGTCGGTGGCGAGGTCGTCGCCGCGTCCCGAGGCCAGCACCGGGTCGAGCACCACCGGGATGTCGGGGTAGTCGGCGAGGATTTCGGCGATCACCGCGATCGATTCGGGACCGCCCATGAGCCCCAGCTTGAACGCGGCGACGGGCACGTCTTCCAGCAGCATGCGCGCCTGGTCGGCCACCCATTCGGCGTCGATGGCGAGCACGTCGTCGACGCGCGCGGTGTCCTGCACCGTGAGCGCGGTAATCACCGACAGCGGGTGGCAGCCCATGCTGGCCAGGGTCAGCAGGTCGGCCTGGATGCCGGCGCCGCCGGTCGGGTCGGAGGCGGCGAAGCTCAGCACCAAAGGCGGCGCGGGCCTGGGGGGGGAAATGGAAGACATGGCGTGGCTGCTTTAGAATCAGCCCTCGATTTTAGCCGATTCACCCCACCCCCATGTCCGAAACCGTCGAATACAAGAGCTGGATGTGCCTGATATGCGGCTACATCTACCACGAAGAGGCGGGCGCTCCGGCCGATGGCATCCCGCCCGGTACCCGCTGGGAGGATGTGCCGGTCAACTGGACCTGCCCCGACTGCGGCGCGCGCAAGGACGATTTCGAGATGGTCGTGATCTGACGGTCTTGTGGATGCATGCCTTCCGGGTCGGTGGTAGCATTGAACGAAATTTCATAATACGTTCATACCAAAAAGGAGGAGGGCATGTTAATACGATGGATTGCTTTGTTGGGCCTGTTCGCGGCGTCGGCGGGGGCGTGGGCCATCTCCCCCTACGTCCAGGGCGACCCGGTGAGCGGGGCGTCGGTGCAGGCGGTGGCAAGCGCGGTCGAGGGCAGGCTCAAAAGTGGCGGCCTCAAGGTCATCGGGCGCTACTTCCCGCGCGGATTGCCTGATCGCGGCGTGCTGATCGCCACCGACGACGCCATGCTCGACGAGGTGGGCTCGGTCGGCGGCCATGCCGTGCTGGGCGCGGCGATCCGGGTCGGCGTGCGTGCCGACGGCAGCGTGACCTACAGCAACCCCGATTACTGGTACCGGGCGTATTTCCGCAAGGACTTCGAGCGCAAGGAGGCCGCGGTCAAGGCCTTGCAGGCCCGCCTGCAGGCCGCGCTCGGCGCCGGCAAGGGCGTCGGGGGCAACGAGGAGGCCGCGAATCTGACCCATTACCGCTACATGATCGGCATGGAGCGTCTCGATTCCCACAAGAACAAGCTCGCGTCCTACGACAGCTTCAACGACGCCTTGAAGGCGGTACGCGACAACCTGGCCAAGGGCACGGCCGGAACCAGCCGTGTCTACGAGATCGTGCTGCCGGGCCGCAAGCTTGCCGTGTTCGGCGTGGCAATGCAGGACGATGCCGACTGGATCAGGAAGATCGAGCAGCAGGAGCACATTGCCGCGCTGCCCTACGAGATCTACATCGTCGACAAGGACG
>DYFW01000154.1 GCA_020725005.1 Thiobacillus denitrificans | reverse complement strand
CCATCCTGATCACAGCGCCCTGGCCATGGCGGCGATCGAGGCGGTGCGCCGCATCGGCGTCGGCGTGCGCCTGGCCCTCTACGAGATCGGCGTGCCGCTGCGCCCCAACACGCTGGTGGATATCGGCGATCTGCTGGAGAAAAAGCACGCGGCGATGCATTGCTTCGCCTCCCAGCTCACGCGCCAGCGCTACGACGAGCAGATCGAGGCGCTCAACCGCTTCCGCGCCTACACCCTGCCGCCCGAAGTGGTCGCGGCGGAAGCCTTCGAGGTCGTCGGCGCCGCCGACATCGTGCGCGACCACTTGAGCGTTTTCGCCTCGGAACACAGGCGGCGCGCGGTCCGGGGCGTCGCCACCGTCGGCGCGGTCGACCTGCCGCTGGTCAGCATCGTAATCCGCAGCATGGATCGTCCCACGCTGGCGGATGCGCTGGATTCCGTCGCCCTGCAGACCTATCCCCATATCGAGGTGGTCGTGGTGAATGCGCGCGGCGATGGCCATGGGGCGCTTGCTCCTGCCTGTGGCGATTATCCGCTGCGGCTGGTGGACCGAAACGCACCGCTGCCGCGCAGCCGCGCGGCGAACGTCGGCCTGGTCGAGGCGCGCGGCGACTATCTGATGTTCCTCGACGACGACGACCTGCTGCTGCCGCCCCACGTGGCGGCGCTGGTCGAAGCGCTGCGGCGGGACGGCAAGGCCCTAGCCGCCTACGGCGGCATCCGCCTCGTCGATCGCGACGGCGGGGATGCCGCCGTCGCGATGAACGAGGATTTCGACCGGTCGAAGCTCATGCAGGGCAACTTCATGCCCATCCACGCCGTGCTGTTCTCGGCCGAGCTGCCGCGCCGCGGCTGCCGCTTCGACGAGAGTCTCGACCACTACGAGGACTGGGATTTCTGGCTGCAGGCGGCGCGGCACACCGATTTCCTGCATGTGGACAATATCGGCGGCCTCTACCGCGCCCTCGGCGAATCGCAGGTCGGCCTGCGCGCGGACCGCGATCAGGTCCGCCGGCGGCGCCAGGCGATCTTCGACAAGTGGCGGCACCTATGGACCGGCGAGGATATCGAAGGCATGCTGGCCTTCAGTGCCGCCCGGATCGAAGCGCTGGCAGAAGCGCACCGGCGGGTGCAAATCCTGCAGGAAACCACTGCGTCCGAGCTCGCCGGCGTCCACGCGACCCTCGATGCGACAGTCGCGGATTCGCGCCACCAGATCGATGGTTTGCGCGCCCATTGCGCGGCGGTGGAAAACGAGCTTGCCGGCGCACGCCGCGAGCTCGATGCCACCTATCGATCCCTGTCGTGGCGCATCACCCGCCCGCTGCGCTGGCTGAAGGCTCGGCTGGGCGGCGGCAATGGCTGACCGTATGAGAAAATCCGCCACCGCCGTCCCGCACGACAAGACTCGACTCCGCACGTGACCATCGAACGCCATCGGGTGTTGCTGCTCGATACCAAACGCTCCAATCCGAACCACTACATCTGCCTGGCGATCCGCGATGCGCTGTCCGCGCACCCGGACGTCGGGTGTGTCGTGAAGGCCGATTACGCCTCGGCACTCGATCTTGCGGCACGCCACGGCTGCAACCTCTTTCTCGCCTTCGACGGCGAGGAGCTGGATCGCCCGCTCTGCGCCCGGCTGCGCGCGCGCTGCGGCAGGAGCGCCCTGTGGATCACCGAGGATCCCTACGAGTTGGGCATCAACCGCGCCAACGCCGATCTTTTCGATCTGGTATTCACCAACGACGCGGCCTGCGCATCGGCTTACGGCGACAAGGGCCGCCATCTGCCGCTCGCCGCCTGCCCGGCCCTGCATGCCCACGAAGTCGGCAGCGAGGCGGCCGGCCATTACCGCTACGATCTGTTCTTCGCCGGCACGGCCTGGCCCAACCGGGTCGCGCTGCTGCGGCGGCTATTCGAGGGCATCGGCGGCCTCAAGGCGAAGATCGCCTTACCGACCAATCCCCACCTGCCGTCCTTCGACCTGCCGCTGGCGCCGAGCGAGTACTCCTGGCGCGTGCCGAACAGCGAATTCGCGCGCCTGGCCAACCGCAGCCGCGTGGTGCTGACCATCCACCGCGACTTCTCCGGCTCCGGCGGCAAGGGCGCCGCCGAAACACCGGGGCCGCGGTTGTTCGAGACCGCCCTCGCCGGCGGCTTCCAGCTCGTGGATACGAGCATCCCGGGCACCGAGGCCTTCCTCGCCGAGGGCAGCGAGTTCGTCGGCTTCCGCGGCGCGGCGGAATGCCTCGACAAGCTGAACCATTACCTCGCCCATCCCGAGGAACGCGAGGCCATCGCCCGCGCCGCACAGCATCGGGTACGGACGACGCATCTCTACCGCCATCGCGTCGATACGCTCCTCGCGGCCATCGCCGGCCCCGGTCCGGCGCCGCTCCCGGCCAGCGCGCCTCCCGCCCGGCCGCGCGTGCTGATGGTCACGCACAACCTCTACGGCGTCCAGCCCTTCGGTGGCGTCGAGGTCTATCAGTCCCTGCTGGCGCAACGGCTCGGCGCACGCTACGAGTTCCTCTACTACGTTCCCGCCCGCGTCGACGGACGCAGCCCGGGCAATGCCTATCACGTCTGCGACGAGCGGCACCAAGTGCTGGAAACCGTCCGTCTGGGCAACGAACTGGCCCCGAGTCTGCTTTCGTCGCCTGAGCACGAGGCCGCCTTCGCGAAGGTACTGCTGCGGCACGGCATCGCCGCCGTCCATTTCCAGCACCTGCTCGGGCACGTGCCTTCCCTGCCCTTCATCTCGCGTGCTCTGGGAGTGGCTTCGATCTTCAGCCTGCACGACTATTACGGGGTGTGCGAGGAATTCAACCTCATCGACCACCGCGGCCGGTATTGCCGCACCGCCGAGCGCGGCGCGAGCAATTGCGACGCCTGCCTGCTGTCGCGCCGCGCCGCCGCCGCCGGCAGCCAGGCGAAGCGGCGCAATTTCTTCGGCCGCACCCTGGGCCAGGCGGACATCCTGCAGGTCAATGCCAGATCCGTGGCGGACATCTACTCGGCGGTCCATCCGCAACTGGCGAGCAGGATGCGCATCATGGGCGTCCCCGCCGGCGCGAACTCCGCGACGGCCGCCCCGGCGGCGGCCGCGCCGCCCCTCAAGGTGGCCATCCTCGGCAACTTCACCGAACTCAAGGGCGCGCGCGCGCTCATGGAAATCTTCTTCCTGATGCGCGAATGCCCCGTCGAGTTCCATATTTTCGGCCGCCTGGACGACGGCCATCGGGAGGCCCTGGCCGCCCAGGGTTGCCGCAACGTCGTGGTGCATGGCCCCTACGACAACGACGATGTCGCCCGCCGCCTGGCCGGCATGGCGGTCAGCCTGCATCTCTCCGTCTGGCCGGAAACCTATTGTCTGACCCTTTCGGAAGCCTGGCAATGCGGATTGATCCCGATCGTCGCCGACATCGGCGCCCTCGGCGAGCGCGTCCGCGATGGCGTCAATGGCTTCAAGGTGCCGGTGGACGAATCCGGCCCCGTCGTGGATCTGCTCGAAACGCTGAGCCTGGAACCGGAGCGCCTGGCGCGCATGCGCGCCAATATCGACGCCAGCCTCTATGTCGGCCTGGACGAACATTGCCGCTGGCTCGCCGGCTGCTATGCCGAGCTGGTGGCCAGGCACGCGCCGGGCGGCGAGACGGAGGCACAGGCCTGGCGCGGGCTGACGCTGGAGGATTGCGGCATCGTGCTCAACGACCGGGCGTGGCTGCAGTCCGCAGGCCAGCGGCCCGCTCCCCTGCCCGGTGCGGCGGGGCCGCGCATCACCTTCGGCTTCCTGCTGCGGAAAAGCTACCAGCATGCGCGCACCCACGGCGTCGGCTCGATGACGCGCCGCGCCATCCATGAATTGAGAAAGAGAAAATGGCTGCCCAGCCGATAAGCCGCGTGCTGATTTCCAGCGCCTCGCCGGATCACGCCAACCGCAACGCCGCGATGCGCGGCTACGTCGCCGCGGGCTTCGGCGAGATTCTCGGTTCCGCCGCCGTCGGCAACCTCCCGCTGCATCTCGCCCCGGCCGCCATCGCCCGCGACGGGCCGGAGTTGGTGGTCTGCTTCGGTTCCTGCATGCCCGACGCCTCGGGCTTCGCCCAGTTGCGCCACGCCTGCGACCGCGCCGGAGCGACGCTGGCCTTCTGGCTGCACGACGATCCTTACGAATTCGACTTCCGCTACAAGGTACTCGACGTCGCCGACTTCGTCTTCAGCAACGACAGGTGGGCCGCGCTCCATTACGAGCACCCGCGCGCCGCCCACCTGCCGATGGCGGCGAGCCGGACGGCGCACTGGCGCCCCGTCCGCACCGACAAGTCCATGGACGTGTTTTTTTGCGGCGTGGCCTTCGAAAACCGCAAGCGGCTGGCCGCGGACCTGGCCCGCGTGCTCGCGCGCCATCGCACCCGCTTCCTCGGCGACGGCTGGCCGGTCGAGCGCCTGCCCTTCGCCGAGAATCGCCGCCTGGGCAACGCCGAACTCGCCGATCACTATGCCGGCGCGCGCGTCACCCTCAACATGGGCCGCGACCTCGACCTCGCCAACCGCCGTTACCAGCTTTGTCCGAGCACGCCCGGCCCACGCACCTTCGAGGCCGCCATGGCCGGCGCGGCGCAGATGTTCTTCGTCGAAGGGCTGGAAATCGCCGACTACTTCGAGCCGGACCGGGAAATCGTCCTCTTCGATTCCGTGCGCGAATTCGAGCAGCGCCTGACCGAGCTGCTGGACGCGCCGGAGCGGGCGGCCGCCATCGGCGCCGCGGCCCAGCGGCGCGCGCTGGCGGAGCATTGCTACGCCCATCGGGCGCGCCGCATCCTCGACACGGTCGGCGGCACCGATCCGGCGCGATGAACCAGGACGTCTGCGCCATCGTCGTCGCCTACCAGCCCGAGCTTTCCCGCCTCAACGGCTTGCTGGCCGCCTGCCGGCCCCAGGTCGGCAGGCTCGTGGTGGTGGACAACGGATCGGACGACGCCGGGGCGCTAACGGCGGCCTGCCACGCTCACGGCTGCGACTTCCTGCCCCTGGGCGACAACCGCGGCGTGGCCGCGGCGCAGAACGTCGGCGTCGCCTGGGCCCTGGCGCGGGGCTGCCGCCGCTGCATCCTCTTCGACCAGGACAGCGTTCCCGCGCCCGACATGGTGGCGCGGCTCGCGGAAGCCCTCGACGACCTGCTGCGGCAAGGCCGGACGGTAGGCGCCGTGGGGCCCTGCCAGGTGGATGAACGGGATGGACATGCCTCCGCCTTCGTGCGCTTCCTGCCCTTCCGGGTCGCGCGCAGCCGCTGCGCCGAGGATGCCGGGATGCCACTCGCCGCCGACTTCCTGATTTCCTCGGGCATGCTGTTCACCGTCGAGGCCCATGCCGCGATCGGCCCCTTCGACGAGGCGCTCTTCATCGACAACATCGACCTCGACTGGTGC
>DYFW01000153.1 GCA_020725005.1 Thiobacillus denitrificans | reverse complement strand
CTCGCGATCGTTCCTTACCCCTTCCCCCTCAGCCTCACGAAATTATTTCAAGGCAGCCAGCGCGGCGTCGTAGTTCGGCTCCTGCTTGATCTCGGGCACGAGTTCTGAATACAGCACCTTGTTGTTCTCGTCCAGCACAACCACGGCGCGCGCGGTGATGCCGGCGAGCGGGCCGCTCACGATCGCGACGCCGTAATTCTTCATGAACTCGCCGCCGCGCATGGTCGACAGCGTGGTGACGTTGGGCGCTTCGGTGCCACAGAAGCGGTTCTGCGCGAACGGCAGGTCAGCCGAGATCACCAGCACGGCGACCTTGTCGGACGCGGCGGCGTTGAATTTCTTCGTCGAGGTCGCGCACACCGGGGTGTCGAGACTGGGCACGATGTTGAGGATCTTCTTCTTGCCGGCGAAGTCGGCCAGCGAGACGTCGGCGAGGTCCTTGTTGACCAGCTTGAAGTCGGGCGCGGTGTCGCCGACCTTGGGGAAGCTGCCTGCAACGTCGATGGGGTTGCCGCCTAGGGTGACTGTCATGTTTGCTCTCCTTGCCTGTGGGTGGATGCCGGCTCAGGCGCCGGTCTGGTCGAAGCGTGACAGATGCTCGTCGATGTTCTCGCGCAGCATCTTCTCGTACTGGTCCATGAAATACGCGATCGCGGCTTCCTTCTCGGCGATCATCTGTGCCTTGCTGCCCGAGGCCGCAGCAATGACGAAAGCGTTGAAACGCGAAGCGGCAAACAACGCTGCAGCGCTCACCTGGCTGGGTTTCGCCTCGTTGAGCTGCTGATTGGCGACGCTGATGTACGCATCTGCCAGGTCATAGAAAAGTTTGTCGCGTTGCACATCGCTCATGGTCGGGGTCTCAATTCTTGTATGCGCACGGGGGCGCTTCGCGGCGCTTGGACAGGATACGTTCCAAATGTTGCGCGTAGTGGTCGAGATCGGCGGGCGTCTTGGTCTCGGTGACGCAGACGAGGATGGCCTGGCCGAGTTCGGGATACCAGCCGGAGATGTCCAGCCCGCCGAGGATGCCCTGCGCGCGCAGCGCGCGCAGCACGTCTTTGGCATTGTCGGAAAGCTTGAGCACCACTTCGTGGAAGAAGGGGCTGGCGAACGCGCGCGTCACGCCGGGGATCGCCGCGAGCTTGCCGGCAAGCTGCACCGTGTTGGCGTGGCTGGCCGAGGCGACCCGGGCGAGTCCCTGCGGCCCCAGCAACGCCATGTATTGCGTGGCGGCGGTGACCACCAGCCCCTGGTTGGTGCAGATATTCGAGGTCGCCTTGGAACGGCGGATGTGCTGCTCGCGCGCCTGCAGGGTGAGCGCGAAGCCGGGCTTGCCGTCGAGGTCGACGGTGCGGCCGACGATGCGCCCCGGCATCTGCCGGACGAAATCCTGGCGGCAGCACATGAAGCCGAAATAGGGGCCGCCCGAGGCGAGCGGCGCGCCGAGCGGCTGGCCCTCGCCGACCGCGATGTCGGCGCCGGTCTGCCCCCAGCGGCCGGGCGCTTCGAGCACCGCCAGCGTGGTCGGGTTGACCAGCGCGATCGCCAGCGCGCCTTTGCCATGCGCCCAGTCGGTCATGGCGTGCACGTCTTCGAGCACGCCGAAGAAATTGGGCTGCGGGATCACCAGGCCGGCGAAGCTGCCGGGGTCGGCCGGCAGCACCGTTTGCCCCGTCGCGGCGTCGTAGTCGAGTTCGACCAGTTCGATGCCCTGGTTCTTGACCGTGGTGGCGACCACGCTGCGGTAGATCGGGTGCACGGTCTTTGGCACCAGCACGCGGCGCGACGACTTGTGCGCGCGCACCGCCATCAGCACCGCTTCGGCCAGGGCGGACGCGCCGTCGTAGAGCGAGGCGTTGGAGACGTCGAGCCCGGTGAGCCGCGTCATCATGGTCTGGAATTCGTAGATCAGCTGCAGCGTGCCCTGCGAGGCTTCGGCCTGGTAGGGCGTGTAGGCGGAGTAGAACTCGCCGCGCGTGGTGATCTGCCAGATCGCCGCCGGGATGTGGTGCTCGTAGGCGCCGGCGCCGATGAAGTTCGACCAGAAGCCGTCGGTAGCGGCGCGTTCCTGCATCAGTCGCGCCACCGCCATCTCGGGCAGGCCATCCGGCACGTTCTTGAGCTTGCCGGTCTTGAGCGCGGGCGGGATCTCGTCGAACAGGTCCTCGATGCTGGCGGCGCCGATGGCGCCGAGCATGGCGGTGACGTCGTCGGGGGTGTGGGGAATGAAGGGCATGAGCGAGAGGCGTGAGAGGTAAGGAGTGAGGTGTGAGGTGTGGGCTGTGCCGGGGCGGGCTCTTTCGCCTGACCCCGCACGCATCACCCCTCACGGATTCAATGGGCTTCGGATTCGACCAGTTTCTGGTACGCCGCGGCGTCGAGCAGGTCGTTGACGTCGGCGGGGTTGGCCGGCTTGAGCTTGAACATCCACGCGGCGTAGGCGTCGCGGTTCACCGCGTCGGGGCTGGCTTCGACCTCGGCGTTGGCGGCGACGACTTCGCCCGCCACCGGGGCATAGACGTCGGACGCGGCCTTCACCGACTCGACCACCGCGCATTCCTCGCCCTTGTTCAAGACGCGGCCGGTCGCGGGATTCTCGATGAACACCATGTCGCCGAGCAGATCCTGCGCGTGGTGGGTGATGCCCACGGTCAGCGTGCCGTCGGCTTCGACGCGCACCCATTCGTGGCTGGGGGTGTATTTGAGGTCTGCGGGGATGTTCATGGTTTGCTCCAGGTAAGGGGTTAGGGGTAAGGCGTGAGGCGCGGCTGCTATGCACCTGCCCCCTCACACCTCACGCCTCACGAAATTAAAACTTTGCCGTTGCGCACGAACGGGTATTTCACCACTTTCGCACGCAGTTTCTTGTCGCGGACCTCGACCTCGACCTCTTCGCCCGGGGCGATGCCGAGGGGGACGCGCGCGAGCGCGATCGATTGCTGCAGGGTGGGCGAGAAGGTGCCGGAAGTGATTTCGCCTTCGCCGTGCCGGGTGAAGACCTTTTGGTGGCTGCGCAGCACGCCGCGGTCGAGCAGCACCAGACCGACCATTTGCCTTGTCACTTCGCTCGCTTCCAGGGCCTTGCGGCCGACGAAGTCGCGCTCGCTCTTCAGGTCGACGGTCCACGCGAGTCCCGATTCCAGCGGCGAGGTGGTCTCGTCCATGTCCTGGCCGTAGAGGTTCATCCCGGCTTCGAGCCGCAGGGTGTCGCGCGCGCCGAGGCCGATCGGCCGGCCGCCGGCCTCCATCAGGGCTTTCCAGAAGAAGGGCGCGGACTTTGCCGGCACCATGACCTCGAAGCCGTCTTCGCCGGTGTAGCCCGTTCTGGCAACGAACATCTCGCCCATGGCGGCCGCGTTGAAGGGCTTGAGGGCGGCCGTGATCTGGTCGACGCCGGGCAGCGCCTCGTTCAGCACGCGGGTCGCGTCCGGGCCCTGGATCGCGATCATCGCGAGGTCGCGCCGCGGGGTGAGCGTGAGCCCCATGCCCCAGGCGGCGTTCATTTTTTCCATCCAGGCGAGATCCTTCTCCGCGGTGCCGGCGTTGACCACCAGGCGGAACCAGGACGCGTCCATGAAATAGAGGATGAGGTCGTCGATGACGCCGCCGGCTTCGTTGAGCATGCAGGAATACAAGGCCTTGCCCGAGACCTGCAGCTTGTCGACGTTGTTGGCGACCAGACGGCGCAGGAAGGCGCGTACGTTGTCGCCACGGATGTCGAGCGGCAGCATGTGCGAGACGTCGAACAGGCCGCAGCCGGTGCGCACTGCGTGGTGCTCCTCGATCTGCGAGCCGTAGTTGACGGGCATGTCCCAGCCGCCGAAATCGACCATCTTGGCGTTGAGTTCGCGGTGGGTGGCGTTGAGCGGGGTTTGCTTGAGGTCCGACATGGGGCACCAAAAATAAAAAAGGGTGAAGCGGGAATTCGCTTCACCCCTCTGTCCTTGGTACCTGAGAGATTACGGCGGGCTGTTTGACCAGCGGGCCGCTGCCCCTTCGGTGGCAGTTCGAAGACTGCGCTCTCCAGAGTGTAGCCAGGACAAATCGTCCTGGTGCCGCGGTCCTTTTGCCTGAGCGATTCCGGGTGAATTGCGCCTTCGGCGGCGTGCGGCGCACGCGCTCTCCCGCGACGGGAGCCGGAACTATACCGAAGAAGCCGTTTGCCGGCCAGTCCCGGTCGTCAGTAGGCGAGCTGCAGGTTGAACCCCATGGGCGCGAGGTCGCGCACGCTGAGGGCGAGGCTCAGGGGCTGCTCGCTCAGCGGCGGCATGCCCGCCGCGACCCGGCGCGGGTCGGCGAGATATTCGCTGGGGGCGAAGCTGCGCCGGGCGAGCGGCTGGTTGCGCTGGTCGGTGAGCGTGAGCACCAGCACCGGCCAGGCCTGGGCGCGGCTGGCGCGGTTGCCGAGGGTGAGGTTGAGTCGCAGCAGGCCGGGCCCTTCGCTTTGCAGGTCGGAGCCGACGATCTGCAACTGGGCGAGGTTCATCGGCAGGGAAAGCTTGCAGCCGAGCACGGCGCAGGCCTGCTCCAGCGCGGGGCGCAGGTCGGGGTAGCGGCTTGCCAGCGTGTCGCGCAGGAAATAGGCGGATTGCGCGGCGAGCGTGGCGAAGAGCAGCACGCTCGCCAGCGCGGCCAGCCAGGGACGGCGGCGACGCGGCGCTTCGGGCTGCAGCCGGGCGTATTCGATGCGCGCGGCCGGCGCCACGACGGGGGCGGCGCGCGGCGGCCCCGGCACGACGGGCCGGGGCAGCGGCGCGAGCTCGGGCAGCGGGCCGGGCTCCTCGGGCACGGTCTGGTCCGGGTCGATCAGGATGATCGACGGCAGGTCGGTGCCGGTCTGCGCCGGCGGCGGGGCGTCCGCTGCCGGCGCGGGCGCGCCGAGGGGCCCGGCCGCGCGCTCGGGGGGCGGCGCGGGGGCTTCGGCGACGAGGGTGGCGGTGGCGTCGAAAGCCGCGCCGCACACGCCGCACTGCACCCAGCCCTCGGCGGCGTCGAGCTGTTCGCCGCCGAGCCGGAACACGCTGGCGCAGTGCGGGCAGGTGGTGCGGTAGCGCTGCGTCACCGGCGCGTGCCTGCGAGGCGAACCCAGCCCTCATCGACCTCGGGCGGGTCGAAATCGAACCAGGCGCGATAGACCGTCATCACGTCCTCGGCCTGTTCGGCGAGGATGCCCGACAGCACCAGCCGCCCGCCCGGACGCACACGGCCGGCGAGCAGCGGCGCCAGGCCTTTCAGGGGGTTGGTGAGGATGTTGGCGACGACGACATCGTAGTTCCCCGGCGCGAGTTCGCCCGGCAGGCAGAACCGTGCGGTGATTTCGTTGAGGGCCGCATTGTCGCGCGACGCCTGCACCGCCTGCGGGTCGATGTCGACACCGTCGATGCGCCCCGCGCCCAAGCGGGCCGCGGCGATCGCCAGCACGCCGGAGCCGCAGCCGTAGTCGAGCAAGGTCTCGCCAC
>DYFW01000152.1 GCA_020725005.1 Thiobacillus denitrificans | reverse complement strand
TCGTAGAAGGCGACGCGCTTCATCGGCGTCTTCACCTTGCGTTCCTTGAGGATTTCGCTGATGTGCCAGGAAATCGCCTCGCCCTCGCGGTCCGGGTCGGTCGCGAGCAGCACTTCGTCGGCCTTCTTGGCGGCCTTGACGATGGCCTCGACGTGGCGGGCGTTGCGCTCGATGATCTGGTATTTCATCGAGAAGGTTTCCGTATCGACCGCGCCGGTCTTCGGCTCGAGGTCGCGCACGTGGCCGTAGCTGGCGAGGATGTCGTAGTCCGCGCCGAGGTATTTCTTCAGCGACTTGGACTTGGACGGGGATTCGACGATGACGAGCTTGGACATGGCAAGGGCCTGGTCAAGGCAGGATTAATGCAGACGCCCCGGCTCGTGGTTCAGCAGCATGTCTTCCAGGTGGGTGAAATGTTCGATGACGCCACGGCGCCACAGCACGATCAGCGTCATCCAGCGCACGTGGTCGGGCTCGATGTCCTCGCCGCCCAGCGCCATCAGGCCCGAAATCACCCATTCGCGCGACTCGGGATCCAGCACCTGGGCGCCGACGAGAAAGCCGATCTCGGCGCGGCAGGCGTCGTTCAGGCGTTCGAGTTCCTCTGCGGCGTAATGGCGATCACGCGCGAGCGCCAGGCGCTCGTGGGTCTCGCCCGCGGTGAGATGCGCGTACCAGTCGAGCGCGGCGTGGATGTCGGCTTCCTCGAAGCCGGCGGCGAACAGCCGCTTCTCGAGCGCGTCGCGATCGGGTGCGAGCTCCGCCATGCGGAAGCTTTCGTACAGGTAGACCAGGATGTCGAGCATGATTTCAGGAGAGTTTTTGGTAGCGCCCGCCGGGTAGCGCCGCGATGCGGCCTTCGAGTTCAAGCGCCAACAGCTTCGCCGAAAGCGCATCGAGCGTCAACCCGGTACGCAACGCCAGTGCGTCGAGCGTGACCGGCGCGCCGTCGAGCGCGTCGAGCAGCGGGTCGGCGCCGGTTTCCGCGAACACCGGGGCGGCGAGACGATGTGGCCAGGCGAGCTCGTCGAGAATGTCGGCGGCCGATTCGACCAGCTTCGCGCCCTGTTTGATGAGGGCGTGGCAGCCGCGCGACAGCGGCGAGTGGATCGAGCCGGGGATGGCGAATACCTCGCGTCCCTGCTCGACGGCGACGCGCGCGGTGATGAGCGAGCCACTGTCGGGCGCGGCCTCGACCACCAGCACGCCGCGGGCCAGCCCGCTGATCAGGCGGTTGCGCCGCGGGAAGTGATGCGGCAGCGGCGGCGTGCCGAGCGGGAATTCCGAAAGAATCAGCCCCGTCTCGGCGAGGCGGTGCGCGAGCGCCTTGTTCTTTGCCGGATAGACGCGGTCGAGGCCGGTGCCCACGACGGCGATGCTGGAGCCTGCGCCGGCCAGCCCGCCGCGATGCGCCGCCGCGTCGATGCCGAGCGCGAGCCCCGAGACGATGGTGAGCCCGGCATCCGACAGCGCATGCGCGAAGGCCTCGGCGTCGCGCACGCCCTGCGGGGTGGCGTTGCGGCTGCCGACGATGCCGAGCGCGGGCTGGTTCAACAGCGCGCGCCTGCCCTTGCAGAACAGCAGGGCGGGCGGATCGGCGATTTCCAGCAGCGGCTTCGGATAATCGGCGTCCGCCAGCGTCACCAGGCCGTTGCCGGGCTCGGCGAGCCAGGCGCGCGCGGTGTCGAGCCGGGCGGCGTCGGGTTCCGCCAGCAGGCCGTCGATCTGCGCCGGGGTCAGGTGCGCGGCGAGCGCGGCGCGGCCGCACGACAAAACGGCCTCCGGAGAACCGAAGGCCGTCAACAGGCGCAGCAGGCCGGCGTTGCCGAGCCCCGGCGCCAGCGCGAGGCGCAGCCAGGGGTCGGACGTCGCCATGTTCAGGGGTTCTTCACCGTGTCGAGCAGGTAGACCGGGCCGTCGGACTGCAGGATGAGGGCATAGGAGACGCGGTCGAACACGCGGTAGACCATCATGAGGCCACTGCGGGCGTCCGGCAGCTTGACCGAGTTGGCGTCCGCCGTCAGGCAGGTCGAGCGGAAGACGTTCTTGATGTCGGCGGCCTGGTCGTAGGTGACCTTGCCGTCGTCCTTCAGGCAGCGCACGTCGCTGTAGAGCCAGGCGGCGCCTTCGGGCACGCCCTGGGCCTTTTCCTTGACCCAGGTCATGCGGTCGACCTCGTCGCGGGTCAGCTTGACCGCCTGGCCTTCGCGGTAGATCGCCAGCACGTGGCCCGGCTCGAGGCCGTCACGCGCGCCGCGGTTGAGGACCACGGTCTGGTAGCGGCCGCTGTCGGTGACGCCGCCGTAGGCCGAGATGATGCGGCCGTTGATCGTTTTTTCCGGTGCGCGCGGGACATACTCGAAGGTGGTGCTGTCGGCAGCCTCGAGCAGCTTGTCGCGGGGCAGGATTTCCTTGGCGGACTGGGTGATGCGGATCTTCTGCGGTGCCCCCTCGGCGAGGGTGCGGGCGTCGCCCAGGTACTCCACTTCCTGGCCCAGCACCTCGCCGGTCTCGGGATCCTTGAGCGGCTTGCCGGGACGCAGCACGTTCCAGTTGGTCACGCCGGCCGGCCCGCCGGTGGCAAAGGCCTCGTCGCCGGCGCCGAGGATCACGCGCTCGGCGTTGGTGCCAAGAACGTAGGGCGCGTCGGCGAGCGCGTCCTGCGGGACCACGCGCGGCTGCGACAGGAAGGGATGGATGACGCGGATGGGGATGGCGGGTATCGCGTCGCGCGGGATCTCGGTGGTGCGCACGCCGGGCGACACTTTCACCGTCGGCAAGGCCCCGCTGCCGCCCCGCACCAGCTTGAGGCGCGGCTCGGCGCCGCTGCGGTCCAGCACGATCAGGTCGCCGGGGTAGATCCAGTGCGGGTTCTTGATCTGCTCACGGTTCATGTTCCAGATCTGCGGCCAGCGCCACGGGTCCTTCAGGAACTTGCCGGAGATGTCCCACAGCGTATCGCCCTTGACGACGACGTAGCGGTCGGGGGCGTTGTCCTGCAGTTTGAGGGTGTCGGCCAGCGCCGGCGCGGCCAGCAGCAGGGCAAGGGAAACAACGAGTTGACGCACGGGGGAACCCTCCATTTAGACCTTGTCCAAGTCGATGTTGAAATATACTGTGCGCTTAACTTACGGCGATTTGCCACCTTATATTTAGCGGAGGCCGCCAGCCGATGCAGACTTTGCATCAAAGTGTGCGCCCATCCCATTAATCCGTAAAGTTTTTTATATGGCCAAGCTCGACATTCTTCACTACCCCGATCCGCGCCTGCACACGGTCGCCAAGCCGGTGAAGGTGGTCGACGAACGGATACGCAAACTCGTCGACGACATGGCCGAGACGATGTACGCCGCGCCGGGCATCGGGCTGGCGGCGACCCAGGTCAACGTGCACGAGCGCGTCATCGTCATCGACATTTCCGAGACGCACGACCAGTTGCGCGTATTCATCAACCCCGAGCTCATCGCCCAGTCCGGCATCGAGGAGAGCGAGGAAGGCTGCCTGTCGGTGCCGGGCGTCTTCGACAAGGTGAAGCGCGCCGAGCGCGTCACGGTGCGTGCCCTCGACCGCGACGGCAAGCCGTTCGAGCTTGCGGCCGACGGCCTCCTGGCGGTCTGCATCCAGCACGAAATGGATCATCTGCAGGGCAAGGTCTTCGTCGACTATCTTTCCAGTCTCAAGCGCAATCGCATCAAAACCAAGCTGATGAAGCTCGCGCGCGAGCACCGCCCCGAGCCGGCGCCGCTGCGCGCCTCGCTCTGAAGCCGCGCGTGCGCCTGATTTTTGCCGGCACGCCACCGTTCGCGGCGGCAGCGCTCGACGCGCTGGCCGACGCCGGCCACGCCATCGCGCTGGTGCTCACCCAGCCCGACCGCCCCGCCGGACGCGGCATGAAGCTCATGCCGAGCGCGGTGAAGACGGCCGCGCTGGCGCGCGGCCTGCCGGTGGCGCAGCCGGCGAGCCTGAAAACGCCCGAGGCGCAGGCCGAACTCGCGGCGGTCGACGCCGACGTCATGGTGGTCGCCGCCTACGGCCTGATCCTGCCGCAGGCGGTGCTCGACATCCCGCGGCGCGGCTGCCTCAACATCCACGCCTCGCTCCTGCCGCGCTGGCGCGGCGCCGCGCCGATCCAGCGCGCCATCCTCGCCGGCGACACGGAAACCGGCATCACCATCATGCAAATGGACGCCGGCCTCGACACCGGCGCGATGCTCCTGAAAAGCGTCGTGCCCATTCTCGATACCGATACCGGGGGCAGCCTGCACGACAAACTCGCCGGCGCCGGCGCCCGCGCCATCGTCGAGGCGCTCGCGCGACTCGATACGCTCACCCCGGTCGCGCAGGACGAGGCGCAGGCCACCTATGCCGCCAAGCTCGACAAGGCGGCGGCGCGGCTCGACTGGACGCGGCCGGCGGCGGAACTCGCGCGTGCGGTGCGCGCCTTCAACCCGGTGCCCGGCGCGTGGACCCTCGTCGACGGGGCGCCGCTCAAGGTCTGGGCGGCTGTCCCGGTGCCCGGGCAAGGCGCGCCGGGCGAAGTGCTCGACGCCGGCGAGCGCCTGGTCGTGGCCTGTGGCGAGGGCGCCCTGGCGTTGGCCGAACTGCAGCCCGCCGGCAGCAAGCGCATGACGGCCGCCGCCTTCCTCGCCGGACGCCGGCTCGCGCCGGGCGCGCGGCTGGGGGCGTGATGCCGGGGGGGCCGAAGCATGCGTAAGCTGCAGCTGCTCGCCGCGGGCGCGCTGGAAGCGGTGCTTGCCGGCGCGGCCCTGCACCAGGTATTGCCGCCGCGTCTCGGCCAGCTGCCGAGCGCGGGTGAGCGCGGCGCGTTGCAGGACATCGTCTACGGCAGCCTGCGCCGGCTGGGCCGGCTCGACGCCTGGCTGGCCGCGCTGCTCGAACGCCCGCTCACCGACCCGCAGCTCGGCTGGCTGTTGCGCGTCGCGCTCTACCAGCTTGCCTACACCCGCGCGCCGGCGCACGCCGTGGTGCACAACGCGGTGGCGGCGGCGGGCGAAGGCTGGCGGCGCGGGCTCGCCAACGCGGTGCTGCGCAACTTCCAGCGCCGCCGCGCCGAGCTGGAAACCCTGGCCGACGCCGCCCCCGCCGGCCGCTGGTCGCATCCCGGCTGGTGGATCGACAAGTTGCAGCGCCAACACCCGCAGCAGTGGGAAGGCGTGCTCGGCGCGAGCCTGATGCATCCCCCCTTCACCCTGCGCGTGAACGCGCGCCACGGCGACGTCGCCGCCTATCTGCAGCGGCTGGCGGATGCCGGCATCGCCGCCCGCCAGACCGGGCCGGACGCGGTGACGCTGGCCAAGGCGCAGCCGGTGCACGCCCTGCCGGGCTTCGAAGCGGGCCATGTCTCGGTGCAGGACGCCGGCGCGCAATGGGCGGCGCGCCTGCTCGACGCGCGGCCGGGCGAGCGCGTGCTCGACGCCTGCGCCGCGCCCGGCGGCAAGACCGGCCAC
>DYFW01000005.1 GCA_020725005.1 Thiobacillus denitrificans | reverse complement strand
GCCAGTGGTCCCAGAACGGCCGCGCCGGAATGCGGTAGAGCTTGATCATGTAGTAGCCGCCGACGGCAAGCCCGACGAGCGCGGCCACGGCGCTGGCGGTCTGCAACGCGCCGGCGAAGGGCAGATCGTGGAGCAGCGCGAAGAATCCGTAGCCGGACAGGCCGCCGAAGAACAGCGACACGCCGGCGATCTCGCGGCTGACCGGCGACAGCCTCCAGTTGTTGAAGCCGCGGTAGAAACGCAGCGGTTTGCCCAGGTGCAGGTTGAGCTTGATGAGGCCGAAGGCCATGAGCGCGATCATCGCCGCGACGGTGGGCAGATAGGCGGCGCTGCCGATGAAATCGGCAACCGCCTCCGAACCCAGCCAGGCACCGACCGACAGCAGCAGGAAGGCGCCCATCACCGCCTGCACCGACAGCGTGAAGGCGATGTGCGCGTTCTCGTGCGAGCCGAGCAGTTTTTTCAGGTTCCACTGCCGCGTGAAGCCGTGCTTGGGGTCGACCACCGGCCGGTAGCGGCCGCTGGCGTCGTCGCGGTGGTATTTCAGCGGCGCGCTGTCGAGCCGCACCATGTCGCGCTGGAGGCTGCGCGTCTGCTCGAAGCGGATGTTGGGGTGGGTGATGTCGGTGCGCGGAAAGCCGGGGATCTCGGCCTTCGCCTGGGTGCGTCCCTCGGGGATGTTCTCGATCACGCCGAAATCGAGCGCCTTGCCGAGGCAGGCCGCGACGCAGGCAGGCTTCAGTCCCACCTCGAGCCGGTCGACGCACATGTTGCATTTCGAGACCTGGCCCTTGACCGGGTCGAGCTGCGGCGCGTTGTAGGGGCAGACCCAGGTGCAGTAGCCGCAGCCGAAGCAGATGTCCGGGTCCTGCAGCACTGCGCCGTATTCGGCGAACTTGGTATAGGCGCGCGTCGGGCAGCCCTTGAGGCAGACCGGGTTGTCGCAGTGGTTGCACGCCATCGAGATGTTGAGGCGGCGGGTGTCCGGATAGGTGCCGCCCTCGACGAAACCGACCGAACGGAAGGCGATGTGCGCCGGATTGTCGTTCTTTTCCGAGCAGGCCGCCTCGCAGGCGTGGCAGGCGATGCAGTTGTCGGCGTTGAAGAAGAAGCCGTGCTGCTTGTAGCGGTTGGGGTTGGCGCCGATCTCGGGGTTGCCGTTGATGTTGAGGCTGTGTCCGCGCAGCGCATGCCCTTCGGGCACGGTTTCGATGGGCGTGCCGTAGCGGTTGACGGTTTTCGTCTGCGGATCGTTGAGCCGGGCATACGCCGGTTCGTCGTCGCGCAGGTAGGGGAAGACGGATGCCGCCGGCGTGGGCTGCACCCGGTTCGGCTGGCATCCGCATTGGCCGCCACTGCCTTCGCTGTCGCAATGGTAGGCGACCGGATTGTGGTTCTGGATCATGATCTCGCTCCTCAAAACTTGCGCATTTCCATCGACAGCTTCGCCGCCGCGACCTGATCGGCGATCTTCTCGATGCGGATGGCCGACTGCTTGTACGCCGGCTGCCGCGAATGCGGGTCGAGCAGGCCGAGCGTCAGCCGGTTGGCGCAGTCGTGGAAGTGGAAGGGCAGGAACACCATGTTCTTGGGCACCCGCTGGGTGGGTTGCGCCATGGCGATGGCGTCGCCCCGGCGCGACACCATGCGCACGTATTCGCCGCGCATGATGCCGAGTTCCTCGGCAAGCGCGGGGTTGATCTCGATGAAGGGGATCGGGCTGTACTTGTTGTTGTTGCCGATCTTCCCGGTCTTGGTGCGGCCGTGCCAGTGCTCGATGAGGCGTCCGGTGTTGAGCCAGATGGGGAACATCTCGTCCGGCACCTCGTTGTTGTCGATGAAGGGCAGCGGGATGAGCCGGGCGCGTCCATCCGGGTAGGAGAATGTCCCGTCTTCGGTGTAGAGGCGCTTGCCGCCCTTGGGCGGCGCCTCGCCGCGCTCGCGCTGCGCCGCCGTGTACGGCCACTGGATGCCGCGGTGCCGCTCGATCAGCGCGTGATCCATGCCGGAGATGTCGGCCAGCCGGCCACGCGACAGTTCACCCATTTCCTGGAAGATCTCGGCAGCGGATTCGGGGAATTTCACCCTGCCGTCGCGGTTGAAGCGTTCGGCCACCCGGTTGAAGATCCACAGATCGGGCTTGGCCTCGCCCGGCGGCGGCGTGACGGGCTTGACGCGGTTGATGCGGCGCTCGGTGTTCGTCATCACGCCGTCCTTCTCGGCCCAGGTGCCGGCGGGCAGGTAGACGTGGGCGTACTGCGCGCTCTCGGTGTCCACGTAGCAATCCTGCACGCAGCAGAACTCGAGCTGCTCCATGGCGCGGCGAACGCGCGCGGTATTGGGCAGCGAGGACAACGGGTTGGTGGCGATCAGCCACAACCCCTTGATCTGCCCGGCCTCCATCGCCTGGTAGATATCGGTCTGGTACATGCCCCGCTGCTTCGGGAAGAATTCCGGATCGACGTTCCAGAATTTCGCCACCTCCTCGCGGTGCGCGGGGTTCTCCAGGTAGCGGTAGTTGGGCAGGCCCGAGCACGACGACCATTCGCGCGTGCCCATGGCGTTGCACTGGCCGGTGATCGACAGCGAGGTGCCGCCCGGCTTGCCGATGTTGCCGGTGATGAGCGCGAGGTTGTTGATGCCGACCACGCCGTCGGAGCCGTGCGTCGACTGGTTGATGCCCATGGTCCAGATCTGCATCGCCGCCTTCGACCTGGCGAAGGTGCGCGCGACGACGCGGATGGTGTCCTCGTCGATGCCGCATATCCGGGACGCGGTGACCGGATCATATTTTTCGACCTCGGCGCGCAACGCCTCGACGCCGGTGGTGTTGGCGTCGATGTAGCGCTGGTCGTGCAGGTTCTCCTTGAAGATCACGTGCATCATCGCGTTCATCAGCACGACGTCGGTGCCCGGCGTGATCGGCAAGTGCAGGTGCGCGTTCTGCGCCAGCATGGTCACGCGCGGATCGACCACGATGAGCGTGAAGCCGCGCTTCTCCTGCGCTTCTTTCAGGCGCCAGTAGATGATCGGGTGCTGCTCGGGCAGGTTGGAGCCCCAGGCGATCAGGCAGTCGGTGTGCTCGAAATCCTCATAGCAGCCGGGCGGGCCGTCGGAGCCGAAGCTGCGCTTGTAGCCCGACACCGCCGACGCCATGCACAGCGTGGTGTTGCCGTCGTAGTTGTTGGTGCCGATGAGTCCGCGCGTGAGCTTGCCGAGCGTGTAGAACTCCTCGGTGAGCATCTGCCCGGTGGAAATGATAGCGAAGGCATCCCGGCCGTATTTCGCCTGGATGCGACGGATCTCGTCGGCGAGTTTGTCGAGCGCGGCGTCCCAACTGGCGGGTTGCCACGGCTCGTGCCAGCGCGGCCGCATCAGCGGCTGCGTGCCGCGCCCGGCAGAATCGAACAGCTCGTGCTCGAAAATGCCTTTCAGGCACAGCTTGCCGCGGTTGACGTCGGCGTCGGCCACGCCGCGCGAGGCCACGGGCTTGCCTTCGGCGTTGAGGCCGACCTCGATCGAGCAGCCGGTCGAGCAGTAGCCGCAGGCGGCGTATTTCCATTCCACGACGCCCTTGTCGGCGATCTTGACGGGGTTCTTCCTGGTACGTCCGAACAGCATGGGAATTCCTTTCGATGGGGCCGGGTTGCGGCGATCAGCGGCCCGGGCAGCCTTGTTCCGGCATCAGCGACAGGCTTACCTGCCCGTCCGCCACCCGCACCGGGTAGCGCGCGGCGCAGCCTTCGTCGGGCGCGGCGGCAAGGCCGGTGTCGAGGTTGATCTTCCAGTCGTGCAGCGGGCAGGCCACGCGCTTGCCGTGCACGATGCCCTGCGACAGCGGGCCGCCCTTGTGCGGACAGCGGTCGGCAAGCGCGAACACCTCGTCGTCGGCGGTGCGGAACACGGCGATATCGCCGGCAGAGGTGACGACGACCCGGGCGCCCTGGCGCGGAATGTCGTCCAGGCGGCCGATCGGAATCCAGTTTTCGTTCATCTTCATGTCAGTTCCTCGGAGTGTCATACCAGGGCGGTGATCGGGGTGAATTCGTGGCGCGCCTCGCCTTCGGCACGCGCCTTCCACGGGTCGATCTGCGCGGTCTGCTGCGAAATACGGAAACGCTCGGCGAGCGCCTTGCGGTTGGCCGCGTCGACGACGACCTTCGCCTTGACGTGCGCCAGGCCCACGCGCTCGACCCACGGCGCGGTGCGTTCGAGGTAGTGCGCCTCTTCGCGGTACAGCTGGGTGAAGGCGGCGCAGTATTCGAGCACTTCCGCCTCGGTCTCCACCTTGCACAAAAGATCGGTGACGCGCACCTTGATGCCGCCGTTGCCGCCGACGTGCAATTCGTAGCCGGAGTCGACGCACACCACGCCGAAATCCTTGATCGTCGCCTCGGCGCAGTTCCTGGGGCACCCGGACACCGCGAGCTTGAACTTGTGCGGCATCCACGAGCCCCAGGTCATTTTTTCCAGTTTCACGCCCAAGCCCGTCGAGTCCTGGGTACCAAAACGGCACCACTGGCTGCCGACGCAGGTCTTCACCGTGCGCAGCGCCTTGCCGTAGGCGTGGCCGGAAACGAAGCCTGCAGCAGACAAATCGGCCCACATCGCCGGCAGGTCTTCCTTCTTCACGCCGAAGAGGTCGATGCGCTGCCCGCCGGTGACCTTCATCTCGGGCACCTTGAACTTTTCGGCGACGTCAGCGATCGCGCGCAGTTCCTTCGGATTGGTCAGCCCGCCCCACATGCGCGGCACCACCGAGAACGTGCCGTCCTTCTGGATGTTGCCGTGGGCGCGCTCGTTGATGTAGCGCGACTGCGCGTCGTCCCGGTACTCGGTCGGCCACGCGCACAGGAGGTAGTAATTGAGCGCGGGACGGCACTTGCTGCAGCCGTCGGCAGTCTTCCAGTCGAGGTGGCGCATGACTTCCGGCAGGGTTTTCAGTTGCTGCGCGACGATGGCGGCGCGCACCTCGTCGTGGCTGTGGTCGGTGCAGCCGCACAGCGGCTTCTTCGACGGCGCGGCAGAGTAGTCGCCGCCCACGGTGTGGGCCAGGAGCGCCTCGACCAGTCCGGTGCACGAACCGCACGAAGCCGAGGCCTTGGTGTGGGCGCGCACCTCGTCGAGGGTGAAGAGCTTCTTGCTGCAGATGGCGCCCACGATGTCGCCCTTCTTCACCCCGTTGCAGCCGCAGATCTCGGCCGTGTCCGGCAAGGCGGCGACGCGCTCGGCGGGGCCGTGGCCGGAATCGCCGACGTGGTGCTGGCCGAACAGCAGGGTCTTGCGGAACTGCGACACGTCGGTGCCTTCGCGCAGCAGGTCGAAATACCAGGCGCCGTCGAGCGTGTCGCCATAGAGGCAGGCGCCGACCAGGCGGTTGTCCTTCAGCACCAGCTTTTTGTAGCTGCCCGCCGCGGCGTCGGAGAACACCAGGGTCTCGGTGCCTTCCGCGCCGGCGAAATCGCCGGCGGAAAACAGGTCGATGCCGGTGACCTTGAGCTTGGTCGAGGTCATCGAGCCCTGGTAGCGCGCGACGCCGTGCTCGGCGAGATGGTTGGCGCACACCTTGGCCTGCTCGAACAGCGGCGCGACCAGCCCGTAGGCGACGCCGCGATGGTTGACGCACTCGCCGACCGCATAGATGCGGGGGTCGAAGGTCTGCATGGTGTCGTTGACGACGACGCCGCGATGGCAGTGCAGGCCGGCCGATTCGGCGAGTTCGGTGTTGGGGCGGATGCCGACCGCCATCACCACGAGGTCGGCCGGGATGGTCCCGCCATCCTTGAACTTCACCGCGCCGACGCGACCAGTGTCGGCGCGCACCAGTTCCGCGGTGTGCGTCTGCAGCAGGAACCGGAGCCCCTTCTCCTCCAGGCTCTTCTGCAGCAGGCGCGCCGCCGGCTCGTCGAGCTGCCGCTCGAGCAGCCAGGCGCCGATGTGCACGACGGTGACGTCCATGCCGCGCAGCTTCAGGCCGTTGGCCGCTTCCAGCCCCAGGAGACCGCCGCCGATGACGACCGCGTGCCGGTATTGCGAGGCGGCGCGGATCATCACGTCGACGTCGGCGATGTCGCGGAAACCGATCACGCCGGGCAGGTCGGCGCCAGGCACCGGCAGGATGAAGGGCTTGGACCCGGTGGCGAGCAGGAGGCGGTCGTAGGGCGCGCGGGTGCCGTCGTCCGCCTCGACGCAGCGCGCCCGGCGATCGATCTTCACCACCTTCTTGCCGGCGAAGAGCGTGATGCCGTTCTCGGCATACCAGTCGCGGCTGTTGAGCACGATCTGCTCGATCGTCTGCTCGCCCGCCAGCACCGGCGACAGCATGATGCGGTTGTAGTTGGGATGCGGCTCGTCGCCGAACACGGTGACGTCGTACAGGCCGGGGGCCGCCTTCAGCAGTTCCTCCAGCGTACGCATGCCGGCCATGCCATTGCCGACGACGACGAGTTTCAATCGGGGACCGGATGCCCGGGGCACGCTCATATCCATTTCACCACTCCACACAAAAAACCAAAAGTGATGACCGAGATACGCCGTTGCATCTGGTCTGATGTTTACTATCCAAGCAATCGCTGTGCCAACTTGGCAAAGCTTTTATAATTCATTGTTTTGAATTGGGTTTATTTATCCTCCCGCCAAGCCCGCCGACTCGTCATGCACCATGTCGGTGCCGGATATCTCTATCGTGCACCGGAGCTACGCAGCCACTTTCCCGAAACCGTTGATTGCGGTGATCGCGCGCGCCTGGTTCAGATCGTCCGTATAACCCGACGCATACAGGCACACCGCCAGCTGGTTGCGAATTGGCAGCGGCAGTGGCAGGTGCTCGCGCAACACGCTGGCGGTCCAGGCACCGGTGGAGCGTGCATCGACCGCCGGCAGCGCATCGGACAGGGTCGGCGTCGATTGCGATTCGTACACGCATTGCACCTCCCCTTCCTGCACCAGCAACATGTCCGGCCGCTTGAGCGGATCCGCGAACGCCTCGCCTTCACATCCATGCAGCAACAGGGCATGCCCTCCCAGTGCCTGCAGCACCCGGGTCACGTCGGAGAGGTCGGTTGCTTCCGCCACTGGCGTCACCCGCAGCGAGGTGTCGCCAAGGGGGTCGACCAACACTGCGAGCCGTGTCGCCAAGTGGTCAACCCCGAGACGCGAGCGCAAGGCCAGCAGACTCGCCAGTCCGGGGTTCAGCAAAGCGACCGGCGCAAACGCCAGCCCGTCATCACGCAGCGCTGCATTGACTTGCGCCACCGAACCGCAGGGCATCACCCCCAGTTCGCGCAGCACATACGCAGCCGCGGTGCCGCCACCGCCATCGAGCACGCCGTGGATCAGCACCGGGATACCAAAGTTTCTGAGCAGCAACGCCAGCAAGGGGGTGAGGTGGGGACGTGTGTGCACCCCGTGATAGGTGGGCAACACCACGGTGCGGAACGGGCCATGCGGCGCGGAAAAATCCGGCAGGCGTTCGGCCAGCGCCGCATGCATGCCCAGCCAGGCATCGTCCCCCGGGTCGTGCTGATGCAACGCCACCAGGAACGCCGCAGTCTCCAGTTCGGGCACCCCGCCATCGAGCAGCGCCGCCAGCAGCGCGCGCGCATCGAGATAGCCCATGCCCTCGCCCGCTTCGATCTGCCGTATCAGGGTTGCGTAACTCATGCCGCATCCCCTGTGCCGGCAACCCGTCGGTTGGTGAGCGCAGCGCGCAAGCCACGCACCCGCTTCAAGAGACGAACATGCGAGCGCGCCAGTGCGCGGCAAGGCCGAAGCGGGCGCTCGTCGCGCGCCCGGACCATCTTCCCGGCGTCGACTTCGACCCGCACTCCGTGGCCGGCACTCCCATGACAGCAATCAGGTGAAACGACAGACATGTTGACTCCTTCCCCAATACACCTGCAGGGTCTGTGCCAGAAGCGCACAGTGTCGTGAATTCAAAGGATTGGCGGCGGGCTGGCCGATACGCAACCGGCGACCCGCTCAGTTGCAGTGCACGGGCGGGAGAGCATGCCGCAAATTGGTGCGGCCGCCGGCGCCCTGTCAGTCCAGCGCCTGGCGGCGCCGCCAGCCGGCAGGCGGCAGGCCGAAATGGCGCTTGAAGGCGCGGCTGAACGCCGCTTCGGAATCGTAGCCGGCCTGGTCGGCGATGCCTTTCAGCGGCATGCTCGTCGCCTTCAGGTGCTGGGCCGCGAGCTGCAGGCGCCATACCGTCAGGTAGCGCATGGGCGGCATGTCGAGGAAATGCCTGAAGCGCCCAGCCAGCACGGTGCGCGACACCCCGACCCGGCGTGCCAGCCGCTCCACGCTCCAGTCTTCCAGCGGCGCCGTGTGCAGCCATTTCAGCGCGCTGCCCACCACCGGGTCGTTGGCGGCAGCGAACCAGCCCACCTCGTCCGCCGACAGGGACTGCATGTGCGTGCGCAGAATTTCCACGAACATCAGTTCGGCCAGGCGCGGCAGCATGGAACGGCCGCCCGGGGCGGCCCGGGTGGCCTCTCGGGCGGTGTGGCGGATGGTGCCGGCGAGCCACTCGTCGACCGGGGTGCGGCCGGGGCTGACCGTCATCAACGCGGGCAGATGGCGCAGCAGGGGATGGAACAGAAGTTCGTCGCACTGCAGGAAGCCGCAGACGATCTGGGTGCGCGTGCCGGCGCCACCGTGTTCGATCAGCAGCACGTCGGGCCAGGGGGGCGGCGGCAGCAGTTGTTCGACCGGCACCCGCTTGGCGCCATCGCGCCCCTCCAGGACGTGCGTGTCGCCGTAAGGCAGCAGCACGGCATCGCCGGCCTCCAGCCTGACCCGCTCGCCGTCCTTCAGCTCCAGCCAGCAGGCGCCCTCGGCCACGATATGGAACGGGATGATGTGTTCGGTGAAGAAAGGTAGCAGACGCGGCAGCTGGCAGGCTTCGGGCGTGACCAGCGCCCAGGGTTCGCGGAATACCACGCTGAACAGCACCACGCCGGAAAGATGCATGCTGCCGAGCAGATCCGACAGCAGGTCCGGCGCGCTCGGGTTCGGCGTTTCGGGCATAACTCCTTGCGTTTCGGTCATGGCCTCTGTCTCCAGCGTTGCTAGCCTGATACCTGGCCCGTTAACGATAGGCCGTAAACCTGCACTGGCCTAGCCAGACACCTTCGGGAGGAAGCACCATGATGCTTTACCGTGAAATCAGCTGGTGGTACTGGGCGGTGACGTCGGTGCTGCTGATCGCAGGCTTGGCCGGGCGGTTCGAGGCCTTCTACCTGGCCACCGCGCTGAGCGTCGTCCAGGTCGTGCATTTCCGGCTGCGGCATGGCAGCTTCGGCGCATTTCCGGTGCAGGTGCGTCTGGCCTACACGGCGATGCTGATGCTCGCGCTGTGGGCGCCCATGAACTGGCTGTTCTGGCTGCCCGCTGTCGGCACCCCGGCGCAGGTGCTGTTCGGCTACTGCACCCTCGCGCGCTGTCTCTCGCTGCTGCCGTGGAACCGGCGCGAACCCCTGTCGGGCGGCCTGTTGCGGAGGACCTTCCTCTCTGCGCCGGTCAGGGGCAGCGTGATGCAGGGCCTTCCCGAAACATTCGAGCGCTCGCAGCACGCGCACAACCCAGGAGAGAACATCATGAACACCCCGCTGAACGAAGTCGTCGTCCATATCAACGAAACCGTCGACGACGCCACCCTGGACGAGCTTGAACAGGACATCCGCCGGGATCAAGGCGTCATCTCGGTGGGACGGCGGCCCAACCAGAACCATTTGATGGTGGTCGTCTACGACTCGGCGGCCGCACGCGCATCCGGCATCCTGCACGCCTTCCGTGAGCGCGGCCTGCATGCGCAACTGATCGGGATGTGAAAAATGGACATGCAGATTGCACCCCGCCGCCACGAGAGGGACGCAAGCCTCTCGCCCGAAATGGAAGCGCTCAAGTCACGGCTGAAGGCGATGTGGATGGCCGGCGACTACGGTCATTTCGCCCGCTACCTCGAACCGGGAGCAATGGAGTTCTTTACCCGCCTGCGGATCGCTCCGGGCGAGCGCGTGCTCGATGTCGCCTGCGGCGCGGGCCAGCTCGCCCTCCCGGCTGCACGGGCGGGCGCCGCCGTCACGGGGGTCGACATCGCCCCCAACCTGATCGCGCAGGCGAGGGCCCGCGCGCAGGCGGAAGGACTGGCGATCCGCTTCGAGGAGGGCGATGCCGAGGACCTCCCGTATGACGACGCCGCCTTCGATCTCGTGTTCAGCCTGATCGGCGCCATGTTCGCCCCCCGCCCTGAACAGGTGGCGGCCGAGCTCGTGCGCGTATGCCGCCCTGGCGGCCGCATCGTCATGGGCAACTGGACGCCCGGCGGATTCATCGGCCAGATGTTCAATACCATCGGCCGGCACGTCCCGCCGCCGACCGGCATGCCCTCGCCCGTCCTGTGGGGCGACGAGGCCACCGTGCGCGAACGCCTGGGCGAGCGCACGGAGACCTTGCGACTGACGCGGCAGCGCTACCCGATCCGCTACCCGTTTCCCCCCTCCGGGGTCGTCGAGTTCTTCCGCAGCTACTACGGCCCGGCCAATCGGGCCTTCGCCGCACTCGACCCGGACCAGCAGGCCGCGCTGCGCAGCGACCTGGAACAGCTGTGGTCGGAGCACAACCACGCACGCGAAGGCGAGACCGCGATCGAAGCCGAATATCTCGAGGTTGCCGCGACCCGCGCCTGAGCGACGATGCGATAATCGGTGTCCTGCTTTGGATCGAGGCAGGTGCGTGCAGCCGGGATGATTCATTTACACTGTACGCACCCCGCCTGATCCGACATGACACCGTGCGCAAAAAAATCAAGGCCAAGGACCTGCAACTGGGAATGCATCTGGACGAGCTGTGCGGCTCGTGGATGGAGCATCCGTTCTGGCGCAGCAAGTTCGTCCTGAAGGATCCAGACGACATCCGCCGCATCATCGACAGCGGCATCACCGAAGTCTGGATCGACACCGCCAAGGGCCTGGACGTGCCCGGGCCGCCCCCACAGCAGACCGAGCAGGCGGTGACCGCGATGCTGATGGAAGCCGAACTCGACCGCCCTGCCCCCCGGCCGCAGCCTGCCGCGGCCGTCCAGGCGACGTCGCTGGACGAGGAACTCAAGCGCGCCGCGATGATCGTCGCCCGTGCCAGGCACGCGGTCGTCTCGATGTTCCAGGAAGTGCGCATGGGCAAGGCGGTGAGCGCGGAATCGGCCGGCGAGCTGGTCGAGGAAATCTCGTCCTCGGTGATGCGCAACCCGGGCGCGCTCATCAGCCTCGCGCGGCTGAAGACCGCCGACGACTACACCTACATGCATTCGGTCGCGGTGTGCGCGCTGATGGTCTCGCTCGCCCGCCAGCTCGGACTGGAAGAGGCGGACGTGCGCGAGGCCGGCATGGCGGGCCTGCTGCACGACCTGGGCAAGGCGAAAATGCCGATGAAGGTGCTGAACAAGCCGGGCAAGCTCACCGACGAGGAATTCCGCATCATCAAGAACCACCCGGTCGAAGGCCACCGGTTGCTGGTCGAAGGCGGCAGCGCGAGCGAGATCGTGCTCGACGTCTGCCTGCATCACCACGAGAAAGTCGACGGCACCGGCTATCCGGACCGGCTCACCGACGCGCAGATCACGCGCTTCGCCAAGATGGGCGCGGTGTGCGACGTCTACGACGCGATCACGTCGAACCGCCCCTACAAGGCGGGCTGGGACCCGGCCGCGTCGATCCGCAAGATGGCCGAGTGGAGCAACGGCCACTTCGACGAGAAAATATTCCAGGGCTTCGTCAAAAGCATCGGCATCTATCCGACCGGCTCGCTGGTGAAGCTCGCCTCCGGCCGCCTCGCGGTGGTTCTCGAGCAATCGGGCAAGTCGCTGCTGGCCCCGCGCGTGAAGGTTTTCTATTCAACCCGGTCGCGGAGCTACCTCGTGCCGGAAGTGATCGACCTGGCGCATCCCGGCGCATCCGACAAAATCGTCGGGCGCGAGGATGCGGCGACCTGGGGCATCAATAACCTGGACAGCCTCTGGTCGGGCTGAAAGACACCTCAGCGCGACCGGCGTCGCAGCCACGCCTTGCGCGCTTCCTCCAGCATCCCCATCAGCAGCGCCAGCCCCAGCGCCGTGCTCCACACCGACGCGCCCACCGGCGCCGTGCCGAACAGCCAGTTGCCGGCCGGCGTGTAGACGATGAACAACAGCAGACCCAGTTCCGCGGCGATGCCGGCGAGGATCAGCGGATTGCCGAGAAGACTGAACGAAAATGCCGATTTCAAGGAATGGCGGCACAGGAAGACGTTGATCACCTGCGTCAGCACGATGGCCACCAGGCAGGCGGTGGTGGCCTCGAGGTAGCGCGGCGCGTTTCTCGCCAGCGTTTCGCCGTATTGCCAGCCGGCGGCGGTGAGGACGAGGAAGTAGACCGTCATCGCGGCCGCCGCCTCGAGCGCACCGAGGAACAGGTAGGCGCGGGCGACCAGCTTCCACGACAGCAGCCGCTCGCTGCGCGCGCGCGGCGGGCGTCGCATCACCTCGGGATCGGGCTTCTCGGCGCCGAGCGCCAGCGCGGGCAGCATGTCGGTCCCCAGGTCGACCGCCAGGATCTGGATGACGGTCAGCGGCAGCGGGATGCGGAACAGCACGAAGGCGAGATACGGCACGATCTCGGGGATGTTCGACGACAGGATGTAGGTGAGGAACTTGCGCAGGTTGTCGAACACCGCGCGGCCTTCCTCGATGGCGGCGACAATGCTCGCGAAGTTGTCGTCGAGCAGGACCATGTCGGCGGCCTCCCTGGCGACATCGGTCCCGGTGCGCCCCATGGCGATGCCGATGTCGGCGGCTTTCAGCGCCGGCGCATCGTTGACGCCGTCGCCGGTGACGGCGACGATCTCGCCCTTTTTCTGCAGCGCCTCGACTAGATGCATTTTCTGTTCGGCGCCGACGCGCGCGAACAGGATTTCCGGCGCGTCCAGCGCCAGTTGCAGCTGGGCCGGCGACAGGCGGCGCAGCGTGTCGCCGCCGATGACGACCGGCGCGGCGGTTTCCACCAGGCCGATCTCGCGGGCGATGGCCAACGCGGTGTGCGGATGGTCACCGGTGACCATGATGACGCGGATGCCCGCCGTGCGGCAGCGTGCGATGGCCGCCGGCACCTCGGGGCGCGGCGGATCTTCCAGCCCGACCAGGCCGGACAGGGTGAGGCCGCGCTCGGTGGCGGGCAGGCCGCCGTCCGCCGCGCCGGCATCCGGCGCGCCGTGCGCGAAGGCGAGCACGCGCAGGCCGCGCCCGGTCATCTCGTTTTCCGCCGCCAGCACGCGGCTTTTCATGGCGGCATCGAGCGGCACCGCCCGGCCCTCGAGCAGCACCCGGTCACACACGCCGAGCACGGTTTCGGGCGCGCCCTTGCAGTAGAGCATGCGTCCCCCGGGCGTGGCGACCACCACCGACATGCGCTTGCGGTCGGTGTCGAAAGGGATTTCGCCGATGCGCGCGTAGCCGTCGAGTGCGCCTGCCACGCGCCGGCCCATTTCGGCCAGCGCCATTTCCATCGGGTCGCCCTCCCAGGCGAGTCGCCCATGGTTGGCGACCTGCTTGAGGTTGTGGCACAACGCGGCGTTGACGAACAGCGCGCGCGCCTCGCCCGCCGGCGGCGGCGAGGCGAGGTCGTCGGGCGTGTAGAAGCGGCCGCCCAGCCATAGCCGCCGCACCGACATGCGATTCTGGGTCAGCGTGCCGGTCTTGTCGGACAGGATCACCGTGGTCGAGCCGAGCGCCTCCACCGCCGGCAGGTGCCGCACCAGCGCATTGCGCTTCGCCATGCGCTGTGTCGCCATCGCGAGCGAGAGCGTCACCGTGGGAAGCAGCCCCTCCGGCACGTTGGCGACGATGATGCCGATGGCGAACAGCAGGTTTTCCCAGAACGGCATGCCGAGCGCCTGGCCGACGAGGAAAAACACGCCACCGAGCCCGGTGGCGAGGACAGCGACGAGGCGCGACAGCCGCGTGATCTCGCGCTGCAGCGGCGAGGCCACCGCCCCGGCGGTCTGCGTGAGATGCGCGATGCGCCCGAATTCGGTACGCATGCCCGTGGCGTAGACCACCGCGCGCGCGCGGCCCGACACGACCGAGGTGCCGGCGAGCACGAGGTTGCGCGCGGCGAGCGGCGGCGCCTCCGCATGCGGCTCGGCATCGAAGGCCTGGGGCAGCGACTCGCCGGTGAGCGTCGCGCTGTTGACGCGCAGGCCGAAGGCCTCGATCAGGCGGCAGTCGGCCGGCACGTTGTCGCCTTCTTCCAGCAGCACGATGTCGCCGGGCACGAGCCCGCCGGCGAGCAGTTCCACGGTCTCGCCGTCGCGCAGCACCACCACGCGTTGCGGCAGCAGCTGGCGCAGCGCCGCGACGGCCTGCTCGGCCCGGTATTCCTGCCAGAAGGAAAACACCCCGTTGACGAGAATGACGCCGACGATCGCGATCCCCAGCCTCGCCATGCCCTGGCCCGGGTCGAAGGCCTCGGCGAAAAACGCCAGCGCCGCGGCCACCCACAGGACGAGGGCGAAAAAGTGGGTGAATTCGCGGGCTAATCGCAAAAGCAGCGGCTCGCGCGCCACTTCCTCGAGGCGGTTGGGGCCGAACTCGGCCAGCCGGCGCTGCGCTTCAGCGGCAGTCAGGCCCGCCGCCGAGGTGTGCAGGCTGGCGAGGGCTTCTTCGACGGTGAGGCTCTGGATGTGCACGGAAAGGCTGGAATCCGGCTATTGCCTTTTCCAGCATAGCGCAACAGCACCGGCTGCCCGCCGCGGGAGAAGAACGAATGTCAGCGGCCGGGACCGCGGTAGACGCAGCCGGCGTCATGGGTTTCCATGACGCTTATCTGAGACAGCCCCGGCAAGTCCGGCTGCAGCCGTTGCCACAGCCATATCGCCAGGCCTTCGCTGGTGGGGTTCTCCAGCCCCGCGATCTCGTTGAGGGTGCGGTGGTCGAGCGTGTCGTGGACCGGCCGCCAGGCCGCCTCGATGTCGGCGAAGTCGGTCACCCAGCCCAGCACCGGGTCGAGCTCGCCGCTGACGGTGACCTCGATCCGGAACGTATGGCCGTGCAGGCGCGAGCAGGGATGGGTGGCGGGCAGCGCCGGCAGGCGGCGCGCGCAGTGCAGATGGAATACGCGGAAAATATCCATGCGGCATTGTCGCCCAAGCCGCGCCGGCGCATCAAGCGCGGGGAACTTCCCGGCGGGCCGGCGAACTATCCTTCGCCCCTCTCACGATACTGGAGCCATGCATGTCCATCCCTCCCCTGTTTGCGGCCGCCACCCTGGCCCTGATGCTACTCGCCGGCTGCTCGGCCGAAAGCGGCCCCACGCTCAGCGCGCCCGAGGCGTTCGCGCAAGCCAGGGCCGGCAAACTCACGCTGATCGACATCCGCCGCCCGGACGAGTGGCGCCAGACCGGCGTCGCCGCGGGCGCCCTGCGCATCAACATGGTCCATCCGCAGGGCGTGGCAGGCTTCGTACGCGAGGTCGGCGCCGCGCTCGACGGCAGGCGCGACGCGCCGATCGCGCTCATCTGCCGCACCGGCAACCGCACCACCCGAATGCAGAAGGCATTGCAGGATGCCGGCTTTACGAACGTCTACCATATCCCCGAAGGCATGGCCGGCAGTCCGGCCGGCCCCGGCTGGATCGCACGTGGCCTGCCGGTCGATTCGTGCGAAACCTGCTGAGGATCCGGCAGGGTTCCCTCAACCGGCGCAGCAGGAGAGTTGCTTCACGTCCTTGGTGAATGTCTGGGCGCAGAGCTTCAGCCCTTCCACCATGGTGAGGTAAGGGAACAGCTGTCCGGCCAGATCCGCCACCGTCATGCGGTTGCGAATGGCCAGCGCGGCGGTCTGGATGATCTCGCCGCCTTCCGCCGCCAATACCTGCGCACCCAGCAGCCGCCCGCTCCGCTTGTCCGCCACCAGCTTGATGAAACCGCGGGTGTCGAAGTTGGCCAGCGCGCGCGGCACGTTGTCCAGCGTGAGCGTGCGACTGTCGGTCTCCATGCCCAGTTCATTCGCCTGCGCTTCAGTGAGGCCCACCGTGGCCACCTGCGGATCGGTGAACACCACCGCCGGAACGATGGAGAGATCCAGCGCCGCATCGCCGCCGGTCATGTTGATGGCGGCACGGGTGCCGGCGGCCGCCGCCACGTACACGAACTGAGGCGCGTTGGTGCAGTCGCCGGCCGCGTAGATGTGCGGGACGCTGGTGCGCAGATGGTCGTCCACCCTGATGGCGCCGCTGGGGTCGGTGGCCACGCCGGCGCGATCCAGTTCGAGACCCGCGGTATTGGGCTTGCGCCCGGTCGCGACGAGCAGCCGGTCGCCGCTGACGACGCCCGCGCCGGTTTCGAGTTCGAAGCGCCTGCCGTCGAAGCGCACGGCGTTGGCTGGCGTGTCCGTCAGCACCCGCATGCCTTCCTCGATCAGCACCGCCTTGAGCCCCTCGCCGATGGCCGGGTCTTGCTTCGACAGCAGCGCGCCACGCGCCACCAGGGTGACGCGGCTGCCCAGGCGCAGATACGCCTGCGCCAGTTCCAGCGCGACCACCGAGCCGCCGTACACGATCAGATGGCTCGGCGTTTCCTCGGCGAGCAATGCCTCGCTGGAGGTCCAGAACGGCGTACCGGCGAGTCCCGGCACGTCCGGGATCTGCGGCGAGCGACCGGTGGCGATCAGGATGCGGTCGGGCGTGAGGCGTTTCTCGGCGCCATCGGCCTGTTTCACGACGAGCGTGTCCGCATTCTCGAAGCGTGCGAAACCGGAGAGCAGGGTGATGCCCGGATGGGTTTCCAGAATGCTCTCGTACTTCGCATGGCGCAGTTCTTCCACCCGCGCCTGCTGCTGTGCGACCAGCGCCTTGCGGTCCAGCGCCGGCGCGTGTCTGGCCAGTCCGGCAAACGGGTGGCGGGCCTGCAGATGGGCCACATGGGCGGCGCGAATCAAAATCTTCGAGGGCACGCAGCCGACGTTGACGCAGGTGCCGCCGGTGGTCGAGGCTTCGATCACCGTCACCGCGGCGCCTGCCTCTAGCGCGCGGAGGGCGCAGGCCATGGCCGCCGAGCCGGTGCCGATGATGGCGACCTTGAGCCCGGATTCGGTCCTGGGCGCCGTGCCGCAGCCCGCGCCCCCGGACACCTCCGCGCCGTAGCCCTGGGCGCGCACCGCGTCGATGAGCGCGGTGACGGGTGTGCCCGCCGCAGCTTCCACGCGGGCCGTGGCATCGGGATAGGAGACTTCGGCACGGCTCACGCCGGCGACCGCGAGCAGCGCCGCGCTCACCGATGCCGCGCAGTGGCCGCAGGTCATGCCGGTCACATGGAGAATCTGCTCCGTCATTTGGCTTTCTCGCCTTTCACGGTGGATTCATAGCCGGCTTCGAAGGTGGCGTCTTCCAGCGCCTTGATCGTGGTCCTGGCGTCGTCGAAGGTCACGATCGCTTCTTTCTGCTTGAACGACACCTCGACTTTGGACACGCCAGGGACTTTCACCAGGGCCTTCTTGACGGTGATGGGACAGACTTCGCAGTACATGCCCGGCACCGACAGGGTGACCGTGCGCATGGCGGCGAAGGCCGGGCCGGCGGAAGCGAAAACGAGCATCGAGGCGAGGACGAAATTTTTCAGCATGACGAGACTCCTTGATTAATAGAACAACGGGGCAAGGTAGGGGAAGACGAAAGCTGCCGCGATGAGCACGGCCACGATCCAGAACAGCACTCTGTAGAGCCGGTTGGTCTGCGGCAGGGCGCACAGGGAACCGGGCGTGCAGGCGGCCGCGGCCGGCGCGCGATAGATTTTTTTCCAGGCGAAGACGAGCGCGATGAGGGCCGCGCCCAGGAAATACGGGCGGAAGGGTTCCAACGCGGCGAGGTTGCCTACCCAGGCGCCGCCGACCCCCAGCATGACCAGCACCAGGGGGCCGACGCAGCACAGCGAGGCTGCGACGGCGGCGATGGCGCCGCCGATGAGCGGCAAACGGCCAGTTTTCTCTTGCGACATGGCATCTCCTTTCAAGATGAAGTGCCGCAAGCGTAGATGCCGTACCATACTACGGTGTCAAGCGGAATTTTGAGGAGGCAGGAATGACCCACCGGACGCTCACCATAGGCACGCTGGCGCGCAAGGCCGGGGTCAACGTGGAGACGATCCGCTACTACCAGCGGCTCGGCCTTTTGATGGCGCCGGAAAAACCCCTTGGCGGCATACGCCGCTATGCCGACGCCGACGTCGCGCGGGTGCGGTTCATCAAGGCGGCGCAACGCATCGGTTTCACGCTCGACGAGATCGCGCAGTTGCTGACGCTCGAAGACGGCACCCAGTGCTCGCAAGCCCGTGCGATCGCCGAGCACAAGCTCGCCGACGTGCGTCAACGGCTGCAGGACCTGCAACGCATGGAAACGGTGCTGACGCAACTCATCGAGCGCTGCGCCAGCCGGCGCGGCGCGGTGAGCTGCCCGCTCATCGACGCGCTGCGTCCCGGGTAGTAAGACTCAGGCCGCGAGTTCCTTCAGCAGCGTGTTGCGCCGCGCCGTCTCGCTGCCGGTAAGCGCAAACCCACGCAAGCGTCCCGCTTCGTCCAGGAAGCGGGCGTACACGCCGCCTTCGTGGCTCTCGACCTGCCAGCGGCCGGCCGTGCCGGTGCGCGGCGGCAGCACGACGACCGGGTGCGCGGGCGTTTTCACCATCACCGGCATCGGCGGATACACCACCGGGGTGGGCGTGCCGGTGAGCGTCGCCGCGAGCGCGCGCGCCTGCAACAGCAAAGGCTGCACGTAGGGCAGGTTCTGGCCCTCGACCTCGGCACAGTCGCCCATCGCGTACACCGCCGGCGCGCTGGTCTCGAGCAGCGCGTTGGTCTGGATGCCGCGGCCGGTCTGGATGCCGGCGGCCTGCGCCAGTTGCGTGCGCGGCTTGAGGCCGATCGCCGACTGCACCACGTCCGCCGCGATCGTCTCGCCGTTGTCGAGGGTGAGCGTATAGCCGCTGCCGCTGCGATCGACGCTTCTGCCGGTGCGGCCGAAATGCCAGGTGACGCCGAGCGCGGCGAGCGCGTCGGCGAGCCGCCGGCCCGCTTCGACCGGCAGCAAGCGCTCGAGCGGCCAGTCGCCCAGGTGCACCACGTCGACTTCGAAGCCGGCGTGCGCGAGGTCGTTGGCGAACTCGCAGCCGATGAGGCCGCCGCCAAGAATGGCAACGCGCCGCTTGCCCTCGAGCGCGGCCCGGAAATTGGCATAATCGGCGAGATTGTTGACCGTCAGCACGTCAGCCGCGCCGTCGCCGGTCAGTCCGTGCGCGAACGGGTCGGCGCCGAGCGCGAGCACCAGCTTGCCGTATTCCAGCACGCCGGTTCCGGTACGGATGCGCTGGCGCGCGGGGTCGATCGCGGTGACGCGCGTGTGCGTCAGCACCGTCGCCTTCTGCTCGGCCGCCATCTTCTCCGCGTCGGCGCTGACGAGCGCCGCGGCCGTGCGGCCGGTGGCGAAGGCGTTCGACAGGTTGGGTTTGGAATAGAAGGCGCCGTCATCGGCGGTGACGAGCGTGATGGGAATACCGGCGTCGCGCTTGCGGATTTCTTTCAGCAGGGTGTAGCCGGCGAGCCCGGAACCGACGATGACGATGGGGGACATGACACACTCCAGAATCGAGGTTGCGGGAGACGCCTCGCGCGCCTCCCGGTACGGCTTGTGATCAGACGGCGGTCACTTCGACCATGTCGAAGTCGGCCTTGGCGACGCCGCATTCGGGGCATGCCCAGCCATCGGGCACGTCTTCCCAGCGCGTGCCCGGCGCGATGCCGTGTTCCGGATCGCCCTGCGCTTCGTCGTAGATGTAACCGCACACGATGCATTGCCAGACTTTCATTTCATTTCCTTTCATTGACGAGATTCTATCGGGGTGTCGCGCGTTCAGGCCGCGATCGCGTCCTTCTGCGCCTGGTAGTGGCGCGCGTGCTTCTCTTCCACCTTGGCCAGCGCGGCGAAGCGCTTGGCGGCCTTTTCCAGCACGGCGCGGAACCTGTCGGCGTGTTCCTTCGATTCGGCGATCTGCGCGTCGATCTCTGCGACCGCGGCGCTATTGCCCTCGATCATCGCCTCGTGCCTGAATTTCGGGTACATCTCGGTGTACTCGTGGGTCTCCCCGTCGATCGCGTACTGCAGGCACTTGGCGGGCGTCATCGTCTCGTCGGCAAACAGCAGTTCGGCGTGGCCGAAGGCGTGCTGCATTTCCTGCGCGGCGGTGTCCTCGAACACGCGGGCAGTGGCCTCGTCGCCCGCCTTGCGGCACTGGCGGGCGAACCACAGGTATTTGATGTGGGCCATCGATTCGCCGGCGAAGGCGGCTTCGAGATTCTGGATGGTCGGGGACGACGTGTTCTGCATGATGGGCTCCTGTTCTATTGATTTACGATGTCAATCAAGACGAATGCAATATTAGAGAACAGCGATTATCCAATCCAACAGATTGTTTCCACATGTGCGATTGACGTCATCAATCCATCGATTCCGGCATCTCGGTGTGCAACACTTGAAGCCCCCTCCTGGAGCCCCGTGTGCATCCGTCCTGTCGCCGCCTTCTGCTCGTTCTGGCCGCCCTGCCCGCCGCGGCGTCGGCGGCCGCGCCGCAGCCCGGCCTCTACACCGTCACGCTGCAACTGGTGATGCCGCGCACCGCGCTACAGCTGCCCGTGCGCGCCCACCGCCTGTGCCTCGCCGCCGGCGAGATCGCCTACGGCAGCGCCTACGCGGTGAGCGAAACCGGGCGTTTCTGCGCGATCAGCCAGTTCCAGCAGCACGGCGACAGCGTGCGCTACGACTTCACTTGCGACACCGCCGGCCCCGCGCGCATGGTCGGCCACGCCGAAGGCCGGCGCGATGCCAGCGGCTACGCAATCCGCATGACCGGCCGCTACGTGCCGGCGCGCCCGGGCCAGGAAGACTTTACCCAGATCGTGCGCGCGCAGCGCAACGGCGACTGCACGCCGCGCTGAGGGCATGGACTGGGCCCTGTTCGGTTCGGCGCTCCTGTCGTCGACGCTGTTCCCCGGCGGCTCCGAGGCCTTGCTGCTCTACCGCCTGCACCAGGGCGCCGATCCGCTGGCGACCGTCGTGACCGCGACCGCCGGCAACGTGCTCGGCAGCCTCATCACCTACGGCATGGGCCGCTTCGGCCGCGTCGCGGTGGCGCGCCGCAGCGTCAAGACCGAAGCCCGCATGGCGCGCGCCGAGCGCTGGTTCGCGCGCTGGGGCCGGCCGAGCCTGCTGTTCGCCTGGCTGCCGGTGGTCGGCGATCCGCTGTGCCTGGTCGCCGGCGCATTGCGCGTCGGCGTGCCGGTTTTCCTGGTGCTGGTGACGCTCGGCAAGCTGGCGCGCTACGCCGCGCTGGCTGCGCTGCTGTAACGCCGCGTCAGAAACCGTAGCCCTCGCCGATACCGAACAGCACCGCCACGCCGAGACCCGCAAAGATCGCCGCGGCGACGCCGTGCACGAGCTTCACCGGCATGCGGTGGGCGGCGCGATCGCCCAGCAGCACCGCCGGCGCGTTGGCAATAAGCATGCCGAGCGTGGTGCCGGCGACCACCCGGAGAAAATCCCCGTACTGCGCCGCCAGCGCCACGGTCGCGATCTGGGTCTTGTCGCCCATTTCGGCGAGGAAGAAGGCGACGGCCGTGGTGCCAAACACGCCCCAATGCACCAGCCGGGCGTCGCCTTCGTCGAGGGTGTCGGGAACCAGGATCCACACCGCCATGGCGATGAACGACAAGCCCAGCACCCAGCGCAGTACCTCGGGCGCGAACAGCGTGGTGACCCACGCGCCGAGCGCGCCCGCCAGACCGTGATTGGCTAGGGTGGCGACGAGGATGCCGAGGATGATGGGAACGGGCTTGCGGAATTTCGCAGCCAAGAGGAAGGCGAGCAGCTGCGTCTTGTCGCCAACTTCGGCCAGCGCAACCACGCCGGTCGAGATGAGAAATGCGTCCAATTGAAGCTCCGGGCCGGTTTCACGCGATGACCCGATCGCCACGCCGGCCAGCCGGGGCGATCGGGTCAAAGGTCTTGCCAGGCCTGCCTCGCTGAAAAGCGAGGGCTGCATGCGCCACGGCCAGGCGGCCAAGTCTGTTGACGCATGCCCCGCCGTACCGCCGCGGGCGACTACTCCCCAATGACGCGGCGGATTCTACTTGGGCGCCGCTGACGCGTCCAGCCGTCGCAGCCACGATGCCATGCACGCCACGCTGGCGTGGCAGGCGGGGTCGATGCCTACAGCTCCGAGAAGAGGTAGGCCAGCAGCGCCATGCCGAGAAACATCACCGAAATATTCATCGCAATGCCGCCCCAGGTGCAGTAGCGCGCGGGAATCTCGATCGGCCTGAGCGTACGCAGCACCCGCCTGAACTGCACGATGGAAAAGCCCATGACGACGAGCGCCAGGCCGATGAAGGCGACGCCGATCCAGAACGACCAGTCCCGCCCGGCCCCGCCGGCGCTCGGATGCAGCATGTGCAGAAACAGGCCGAAGCGTTCCAGCACGAAGCCAAACGCCATGAGGGTGATACCAGTGCGGTTCCACGCCATGAGCGTGCGCTCGGCAGCGAAGAACACGCGGGGATCGTTGAGATCAGACATCAAACAGGCTCCACACCAACGGGCAAACTGGATTTGAGCGTGGCGGCGAGCCGCTCGAAGGTTTCGGGAAACGGTGCTCGCTTGCGCCACACCAAACCGATGGTTCGCCCCGGCGACGGCGACTTGAACGGCCGGATCTCGACCGTCTTCTTGATGACGCGCGGACCGGCGTCGATCGACAGCGCCGGCAAGAGCGTCACGCCCAGCCCCATGCCGACCATCTGCCGGAGCGTTTCGAGGCTGGTCGCCCGCACCTCCTCGCGGCCACGCGAACCGCTGCCGCAAACGTCGAGTGCCTGGTCACGCAGACAGTGGCCTTCGTCGAGCAACAGCAATTTGTCGTTCGTGAGGTCGGCGACCTTCAGTTCCTTGCGCGCCGCCAGGGCATGGCCCGCAGGCAGCGCGGCGAAGAACGGCTCGTAGAACAGCGGCTCGACGCGCAAGGCATCGTCGGTCACCGGCAGCGCCAGCAGGCCGGCGTCGAGCCTGCCGTCGACGAGGTGCTCGAGGATCTGCGGCGTCATCTCCTCACGCAGCAGCATCCGCAGGCCAGGATGTTTCTTGTGCACCAGGGTCAGCGCGTGCGGCAGGTAGTAGGGGCCGAGCGTGGGGATCACGCCCAGGTGGATCGTGCGCGTCATCGGGTCCTGCGCGTGCTTGGCGAGTTCGCGGATCCGCTCGGCCTCCTCGACGATGTTGCGCGCGGCGGCGAGGATCTCGCGGCCGATCGGCGTCGGCGTGACGCGCTTGAGGCTGCGGTCGAACAGCGTCACGCCGAGGAAGTCCTCCAGCTTCTTGATCTGGGTCGACAGCGTCGACTGCGTGATGAAGCACGCCTCGGCCGCGCGGCCGAAATGGCCGTGGTCGGCCAGCGCCACCAGATATTTGAGTTCCTGCAGGGTCATGCGGATTCTTTCGGTTTCCTCGGCTGGGAAATTCTAGACCATTCATTGGGCCAGACGCCGAGGCGCTATATCTGATGCTGACCGATAGGGGCGCGCCGCACGAGCACGCGCAGTCGGGCCGCCAAGGTCCGGACGGGGTGCACGTGCGCCGCGTCCGGTTGAGGGTGTCTGCGATCGCGCCGCACAACTTCCCCGAAGGCATGCCATCAGCGTGGGATTTCCCGGCAACGATCTTGCGGTGGCGTGACGCGCGACCCCGCCATCGCCATTCAGGACATTCCCGAAAACCTGGTCGTTGCGCTGGCCCCGCGCATGATCGCCTACGCGCCGTGGCAGGCCGCCAGCGCGGACGCGCTCACGGCCCTGGCCGAACCGCACGGCGCCAACGTCGGGGGCTGTTCACATCCGGCCGCGCCACGCTCCATCCAGCCGGTCTCGGTTTCGCCGCGGGCGGGGTGATTCGCGTGGTGTTGCACGAGATCATTTTCGAAACCTACCGCAAGGGCCACGAGCAGGCCATTATCCTGAGGCTCGTCGGCGGTTTCGTGGATTCTCCGTGCATCGTGCACCCTCAGCCGAAGTGGCCTTCGGCCATCAACTCGGCGGCGTCGAGCCCCCAGTCAGGCACCTTGCCGTGGTTGCGGTAGAACAAATCCATGTAGCGCATCTTGAGGAAATGCGGCAGCCGCCCCATTTTCAGCACCTGCGTGTTGCCGCCGAACCAGCTATTGGAGCGGATGTAGAAGGCGCGGCCGCTGCCCATGTCGCCGATGCACAGCACTTCCGGTTCGAGCCGCTTCGCCGCCATGTCCTCGTCGATGCGGCCGAGGTCGAAGGCGATCTGGCGCCCGACCAGGTCACATTCCTGGTGGCCGATGGCGCCGAGCTTGGGCACGGTCACGGCGGCCGCGTCGCCGGCGGCGAAGACCGCAGGAAACTTCGGGTTGCGCATCGCAAGATCGGTGACGATGAAGCCCTCGCTGTCGGCGATGGGCAGCCCGCGCAGGAAATCGTGCGCGCGCCAATCGGGAAACACGATCTTCAGCTCGGCTTCGACCGTGCGGCCGTCGGCGAACTCGATGCCGCCGCGGGTGATGCGCTTGATATCCTGCGTGTTGTTGAGATAGTGGAAACCCATCTTGCCGGCAATGCCGAGCAGTTCGCCGACGACCTTCTCGCCCGCGTCCTCGGCGATCAGGTTCGCCGGCGTGAACACTGTCACCTTGTCCGCCCCGCCCTTGCCGTGCCGCTGGAGCCAGTCGGCCATCGACAGCATCACCTCGACCGGCGGGCCCTCGCAGGCGGCGAGCGCGGCGGGAATCGATCCGCCGGGATAGGGCTGCAAGCCATTCGCGCCGTCGCCCTGGTGGAAACGCGCCGAGCCGATCGCGATCGGCCCGCCGCGATACGCTTCGTGCAGGTAACGGCGCAGTTTCTCGCCCTGGAACGTGTCGGTGACGCTGTGGCCGTACTCGGCAAATCCTTCGATGCGGTCGAACGCGAGCCGGTTGCCGAGCGCGATCACCAGATAGTCGTAGTCCTGCGTTTCGCTCGCCGAGCCGGGCCGCTCGCACGGTACCCAGGTCACGGTCTGCGCGATCGGGTCGATGGCCTGCACTTCGGCACGGATGAAGCCGATGTCGTCCGCCGCGAGCGGCCCGACGATGTCCATGAAAAGATTTTCCGCCGGGTTGCGGTTCTCGAACACCTCCAGCGGAATGTTCGGCACGTAGAGCAGGCGCGACTTGCGGTCGATCACGGTGATGCGCACGGCGTCGCCGGCGTAGTGGCGGATTTTCTGCGCCGCGCCCAGACCGGCGAAATTGCCGCCCAGCACCAGGACGTGGGGACGGGGGTCGGTCGAACGTGCTGCACTCGAGTAGGTGGCCATGGTCTTCTCCTAGCGTGCGCGACGACAGTCGCGCTCAACCGGGTTTGAGCATGCCGCGTGCCAGATAGACAACCGCTTGAAGAAACAGGGAAAATCGCCACCCAAAGCGGCATCGGCCAGGCGATTCGGGGGATAGGAACCAGACGGCGTGGCGTAAATGCGCCGGTGGATTTCATGGGATGCGCGGCGGTGAGCGTAGCCGTAGGGCGGCAATACCTTGCCGCCACAGCCGTCAGCGGAACGCAGGGATGTCGGCAAAGTGTTGCCGACCTACGGGTTGTCCGCTTTTACAAGGAGGACAAGAGAAACCCCCGTATCAGCTCCTGTCCTCTTTGTGAGACTTTGAAATTCAGTTCAGCCCTTGCCGAGGCCGAATTTCTCCACCCGGTAGCGCAGCGTCTCGCGCGTGCTCTTCAAGAGCCGCGCAGCGCCGGTGACGTTGCCGTCGGCGCGCGTCAGGGCGGCTTCGACCAGCCGGCGCTCCATGTCTTCCAGCGACAGGCTGCCGTCGAGCGGCAGCCACACGCCGTCGCCCGACGCCGCCGGTGCGGGCGCGGCGGCCGACAATTGCAGCCAGCGTTCGGGAAAGATCTCGTCCTCGGCGAGCAGCACGCAGCGTTCGACCACGTTGCGCAGTTCGCGCACGTTGCCCGGCCAGTCGTAGGCGGCGAGTTTCGCCCACACGGCGTCGGGCACGCGCGCGACGCGGCGGCCGGCCTTGGCGTTGTATTCGCGGATGAACAGCGGCACGAGCTGACGGATGTCGTCGCGCCGCGCGCGCAAGGGCGGCAGCACCAGCCGGAACACCGACAGGCGATGGAACAGGTCGGCGCGGAAACGGTTTTCGCGCACCTCGGTTTCCAGGTCGCGGTTGCTCGCCGCGACGAACTGCACATCGACGGCGATGACGCGCTCGCCGCCGAGCCGGCGCAGGCTCTTGTCCTCGATGACCTTGAGCAGCTTCACCTGGAGATCGAGCGGCAGCTCGCCGATTTCGTCGAGAAACAAGGTGCCGCCGCTGGCCTGCTCGATGAGCCCGCGCCGCCGGCCCTTGGCGCCGGTGAACGCGCCCGCCTCGTGGCCGAACAGTTCGCCTTCGATCAGTTCGCGCGGCAGCGCCGCGCAGTTCACTTCGACCAGCGGGCCGCGCCGGCGGGCGCCGGCGTAGTGCAGGATGCGCGCGGCCAGGCCCTTGCCGGTGCCGGTTTCGCCGCCGATCAGGAGCGCGGAAAACGGCACCTGCGCCAGCCGCGCCAGCATGTCGCGCGCTTCGTGCGCCGCGGCCGAATCGCCCGCGTAGGCCTGGGGCGCGTAGCGCTTTTCCTCGCCCGCCGCCTGGTCGGTGAGCCGCCGCTCGGCGTGCGCGGTGCGCACGGCGGCGTTGAGCACCAGCGACAGGCGGCCGACGTCGACCGGCTTTTCCAGGAAGTCGAGCGCGCCGAGTTTCAGCGCGCGCACCGAGTCGGGCACGCTGCCGTAGCCGGTGACGAAAACCCATTCGCCGGGGAGCCCCGCTTCGCGCGCGTCTTCGAGCAGGTCGAGCGCGTTCCCGTCGGGCAGGTTCATGTCCGAGAGCACCACCGCCGGCTCGAATTCGCCGCCCCACAGTTGGGTGCGCGCTTCGGCCAGGGTCGCGGCGAGACGCACCTCCCAGCCTTCGCGGCGGAAATGGCGTTGCAGTTCTTGCCCGAGCAGGGCTTCGTCTTCGACGATGAGGAGCGAGGGCGTCATGGCGTTTCCGCGGCAGAGGGTGCGCAAGGCAGGCGCAGGCGCGCGCGCGCGCCGTGCGGCTCAAGGTTGTCGAGGGCAAGCGTGCCGCCGAGGTCGAGCGCGAAGCGGCGCACCGCCGCCAGCCCGAGACCGGTGCCGCCGGCACGCTGGCTGGAGAACGCGGTCACGCCCTGCCGCAGCAGGGTGTCGGGGAAGCCCGGCCCGTCGTCCTCGACCGCGAGCGCGAGCACGCCGCCCTCGCGCGCGGCGACGACACGGATCGTGCCCCGTTCGGGCAAGGACTGCGCGGCGTTGAGCACCAGATTGAGCAGGGCCTGGCGCAGGCGATCGGGCGGCAGCAGGCACACGATCGCCGGCTCGATGTGCTGTTCGAGTGTGATGTCCGGTGCGACCTGGTAGCGCGCCAGCGCGAGCAGTTCGCGTACCAGCACGGCGAGTTCGATACGGCGCGCGGCCTCGGGCGCGTGGCGCGCCTGGTCGAGCAGCGCGTTGGCCAGCCCGCTCATGCGTTTGAGCTCGGCGGTGACCGCGTCGAGCCGCTGGCGCGCTTCGCCCTCGGGCAGGTCGTGGCGCAGGTTGGCGAGCGCGAGCGCGACGCCGGCGAGTGGGTTGCGCAGTTCGTGGGCGACGCCGGCGGCGAGCTCGCCGACCGCGGCGAGCTTGTCGGCTTCGGCCAGGCTGCGGTTGTAGGCAAGCAGTTCGCGGCTGGCGCTGCGCACCTCGGCCTCCAGGCTCGCCTGCCGCGCCGTCTGCGCGGCTTCGAGTTCGGCCAGCCGCGTGACCATGTCGTTGTAGCGTTCGAGCAGGGGCGCCAGCAGGCTGTCGGCGCGGCGCGTTTCCACCCGCGCGAAATCGTGTTTCGCCAGCCGCTGCATGAGGCCGTCGAGATCGCGCAGCGGGTCGAGCACGCGGCGCCGCAGCAGCCAGAAGCCAGCGCCGCCGCCCGCGGCGATGAGCGCGAGCACGGCGGCGGCAAGGCGGAATTCGAGCTGCGCACGCTGCATCACGGACTTCAGCAGCGCATCGTGCGCCCGACTCTCGGCGGCGAGCGCTTCGTGCATGAACGTCAGCCCGTCTTGCAGCACCGTCCGCGCCGGCAGGACGGACGAGGCCAGCGTGGCTTGCGCGCGCTGCAGATTCACCCGCGCTTCCGGGGTGAGCAGATCGCTGTCGCGGGCAAGCGCGGCGACCTCGCCGCGCAGATCGGCCAGCGCCGCCGCCGGCACGGGGCGGTCGGCGCTCAGCGTGTGCGTCAGCGCGTATTGCATGGCCAGGCTTTGCGTCTGCACGCGCTGCATCGCCGCAAGGTGGGTTTGCAGCGGCGCGAGCTGGGCCAGATTGCGCCCCAGCGAAGCCAGCATCAGGCCGAGCGCGAGCACCGCCACGCCCGCGGCGAGCAAGGCGGGGAAGGCGATGGAGCGCACGAAAACGTTTTTCATGCGCTCGGGTTGTACCGGATCGGCTTTCATGCGGCAAGCGCGCGGCGCGGCCTCACAGCGAACGGAGGGTCTGGCCGATGCGCAGCGTCAGCGCGTCGAGGTCGGCGTGGTCGAGCGGCTTGCCGGGCTGGCGCATCGCCGCCAGGGATTGCTGCAAATCGCCGATGCGCTGCGCGGTGTCGGGGGCGATTTCCTTCACGCCGCGCGCCTGTTCCAGATAACGCGCGACCTCGCCCAGGTCGGTCTGCGCGCGTGCCGGGTCGCTGCCGACGAAGGCGTCGATGTCGGCGTAGCGTGCATGGAGTTTCGCCTCGATCAGGCTTTTCTTCAGCTCGCTGCCGGCGCGCAGGCGGCTCCAGCCGGTGGCGGTGTAGTCCATCGCGCGCTCGGCCAGCGCGCGCGTCCGATTCCACAACAGTGCGGCGTCGCTTTCGGCTTTGTCGCCGCCCTGGCCGATTTTGCGTTCGAGCGCCTGCGCGTCCTTCTGCAAAGCCTGCACGTCGGCCTTGACGTTCGCGTCAGCGCGGGCGGCGGCGCGGTCGAGCTGGGCGACGGCGCGCTGCACGTCGGCGCGCGCGGCGTCGACGCGGCCGGCCTTGAGATTGGCTTGTGCGCGGGCCAGGTTGGCCTTGGCGGGCACCAGCGGTTCATCGACGAAAGCGGTGTAGTAGACGACGTTGTCCTGCGCCGCCCGCAGGTGATCGCCGGCGAGCTTGAGGTTGCCGCGCGCCAGTTCGGCCTGGGCGGCGTGGACGAACCGGCGCGTCGCCGCCAGCGGCAGATCGACTTCCTGATACAGGAGTGCGGCGTCCACTGCCTCGAGTTCGGTTTTCGCGCCGGCCGCGTCGCCGGCTTTCAGTTTGGCCTGGGCGTGGTCGAGATGCGCGCGGGCGACGGGCGCGTTGGCGAAGTCCTCGATCTCGTCGAGCGCGCTGTAAATCGGCACCAGGTCGGGGCGCACTTCGCTCGTTTGGTCGTATTGCAGTTTCGATTGCGCGAGCCGGATCTGGTCGCGCACCCGGGTCGTCGGCAGCGCCGCTTCGATGATGTCGAGCAGGGTATCCGCCTGCCTGAGCTGCTCGCGCGCCGCCGCCTCGTCCTTGCGGGCGATCGCCGCACGCGCATCGGCGATGCGGTTCATCGTTCTCAGCGCCACGCGCGAGATCGCGGCTTCGTCGGCGCGGCTGATCGCGCGCCCAGGGGTCACGGTGATGTCTTCGCTGATGCGCGAATCGGGCGCCGCCGCCCAAGCGAACTGGCTGCTCGAAAGCGCGGCGGTCAACAACAGGACAACGGGTTTCAACGATGCATTCATGTCGGTCTCCTTGGAATCGGTCAAGCACGGGTGTGCCGATCCGCTTTCAGCAGGGGACGTGCCAATTCGAATTTCCCTGAAAAATCAGGGGCGCAGAAAATCCGCCGGCCGGCGCGCGGGGGAAATTCACCGGGCGGTTCGGTGACTTTGCCCCCGTTTCAGATCTGGAAGGCGGCGAGCAGCACCAGCCCTTCGGTGGCTTCGCGCAGCGCGCCGGCGGGCGGCAGACGGGCATCGATTGCGCGCGCGTCGAGCCGCGCGCACCAGGCATCGAGCGCAGCGATGTCGGCGGCCTGGCGCAGCAGCAGCACCAGCTCGAAGTTGAGAAAGAGACTGCGAATGTCGAGATTGGCGGAGCCGACGATGCCGAGCGTGTCGTCGAACAGCAGCGCCTTGGCGTGCACCATTGCGCCCGGCACCAGGCGGACGGCGGCGCCGCTGGCCGCCAGCTCGCGCAGCGCCCGCGCGCGCACCCAGTCGGCCAGACGGTGGTTGGAACGCGCCGGCAGGATCAGGCGCATCGCGACACCGCGCCGTGCGGCGAGACACAACGCCTGCAGCAGGGCCTCGTCGGGCACGAGATATGGGGTGATAGCGACGGCGGCGGCGCGCCGTGTAGCAGGCGGTGAACAGCACGTCGTGCAGGGGATCGCCCGGCTGGTCGGGGCCCGAATGCAGCACGGCGAGGCGGGTGCCCGTGGCCGGCGCCGCCTGCGCCGCGGCCGGCGCGCGTACCGCAAAGCGCCAGTCGCGCTCGAAACCCTGCGCCAGCACGCCGGCGGCCTCGCCCTCGACGACCAGGCTGAGATCGGTCCACACGCCGTCGGCGGCGAAGCATTCGTCGGCCACGTTGCGCCCGCCGGTCCAGGCGCGCGCGAGATGCAGCAGCCAGGGAGGGGACATGGCGGTGACGGACGCGGTTGGGATCGGTGTGAGTGTCGGTGCCGCGCGGCGTGCTTGTCAAACCGGCGGCAGGCACGGCGCATTCGCCCCGGCGCGGCGGGGGAATACCCCCGCGCGCCGTGCCTGGGGGAGGTAGCGTTTTCTTGAAAATCAATCAGTTGCAGGACTGGCATGAGGCCTGCAATGCACCGGACAGGTGGACACGCGTCCACCGCCGTTCCGATTTTTCAAGGAGACCATCATGAAAGACCTCAATTCAGTCATCGGCGTGTACGACACGCACGACGCCGCCGAAACCGCCGTCCGAGCCCTGCAACGCAGCGGCTTCGACATCAAACGCCTGTCGATCATCGGCAAGGGCTACCGCAGCGAGGAGCACCCAGTCGGTTTCTACACCACCGGCGACCGCATGAAGACCTGGGGCGGCATCGGCGCCTTTTGGGGCGGGCTGTGGGGTCTGCTGTTCGGCGGCGCGTTCTACTGGGTGCCGGGCTTCGGCCCGCTCGCCGCCGCCGGCGCCATCGCCAGCCTGCTGGCGGGCGCACTGGAAGGGGCGGTGCTGGTGGGCGGCCTGTCGGCGCTGGGCGCCGGACTGGTCGGTCTGGGCATGTCGAAGGAAGACGCGATCAAGTACGAGCGCGACTTGAAAGCCGACCGCTACCTGCTTTTCGTTCACGGCACCCAGGCCGAGGTGGACGCCGCGCGCAGCCTGTTGAAACCCGTCGAAGCCGTGTCCTGAACCCGCGCGAGGAAAATGCCATGAACCCGAGACGCTCCTTCCCCCACTTCGCGCTGGCGGTGCTGCCCGCGCTCTTCGCCGGCGGCTGTGCGTCGCTGGGCGGAGAAAAACCGGCGCGCGTTCGTTTCGGTGCCGGAAATCGTCGCGCTGGCGCAGGAAGGCGTGCCGGCCGACGCCATCGTCGCCAAGATGCGCGCCTCCGGCACGGTCTATCGCCTGTCCGCGAGCCAGCTCGCCGACCTGCGCGACAAGGGCGTGCCCGGCCCGGTGATCGACGCCATGCAGAAGAGTATCTCGACGCGGCGCGCCGCGATCAGCGCTATCAGGACTGGAACCGCTGGACCTTCGACGGTGGCTGGTGGTATGGCGGCGGGCCCTACGGCTGGCCCGGCCCCTGGCACTGAGGAGAAAACTCCATGGACACGTTCATTGCTTTCATACGCGACTACGGCTGGTTCGTCGGCCCGCCGCTACTGCTGCTGGCGATCGCGGCCTGGGTGTTCCGCCCGTCGGCGCGCGCCAGTTACCGCAAGGACGGCGACATTCCCTTCGCGGAATAGCCGGGAACCGGTGCACGGCGCGCCCGGTCGGAGCAGCATGCGGCCCGTGGCCTGCCGGGCACGGGCAAGTTCGTATCGTTTACCCGCACAGGAGTTTCCATGTCGAATCTGACCCTTTCCCCCACTCGCCTCGTCCTTGCTCTCGTCGCCGCCGGCGCGCTCGGCGGCGGCGGCGCGGCCTGGTTGATCGGCAGTCAAGCGCACGCCACCGCGACCGCAGCGAGCGCGCCGGCGGCGATCGCGCCGCAGCTTGCGCCTTTCGCCGGCGCCCCCGATTTCACCGCCATCGTGCAGCGCTACGGCCCGGCCGTCGTCAACATCAGCGTCACCGGCACGGCCGCAGGCGACGACGGTGAGGACAGCGCCGCCGCGCTGCCGCGCGGCCTCGACCCGGACGATCCGCTGTTCCAGTTCTTCAAGCGCTTCGGCGGCCCCGGCTTCGGTCCCAACTTCGCCGTGCCGCGCGGGCAGCCGATGCTGCGCGGCCAGGGCTCCGGTTTCATCGTCAGCGCGGACGGTCTCATCCTCACCAACGCGCACGTGGTGCGCGGCGCGTCCGAAGTCACGGTAAAACTCACCGACCGCCGCGAATTCCAGGCCAAGGTGCTGGGGCGCGACGACAAGACCGATATCGCGGTGCTGAAAATCGACGCGAAGAACCTGCCCACGCTGCCGCTCGGCAACCCGCGCGATCTGAAGGTAGGCGAATGGGTGCTCGCCATCGGCTCGCCGTTCGGATTCGAGAACAGCGTCACCGCCGGCGTGGTCAGCGCCAAGGGCCGCTCGCTGCCCGACGACAGCTATGTCCCCTTCATCCAGACCGACGTGGCGGTGAACCCCGGCAACTCCGGCGGGCCGCTGTTCAATGCGCGCGGCGAGGTGGTCGGCATCAACTCGCAGATTTTCAGCCGCTCGGGCGGCTACCAGGGGCTGTCGTTCGCGATTCCCATCGATCTCGCGGTGCGCATCAAGGATCAGATCGTCGCCACCGGCCACGCCACCCATGCGCGCCTAGGCGTGACGGTGCAGGAAGTGAACCAGGCGCTCGCCGATTCGTTCAAGCTGCCCAAACCCGAAGGCGCGCTGATCGCGCAAGTGGAGCCGGGCAGCGCCGCCGACAAGGCGGGGCTGAAGACGGGCGACGTGATCCGCGGCTTCGACGGCCAGCCCATCGTCGAATCGGGCGACCTGCCCGCGCTGGTCGGCCAGGCCGCGCCGGGCAAGAGCGCGGTACTGGACATCTGGCGCAACGGCCAGCGCGAGGAAATCCGCGTCACCCTCGGCAACGCCAGCGAGCAGCCCGTCAAGACCGCGTCCGGCGACGCCGCTGGCAAGGCGCGGCTGGGGCTGGCCCTGCGTCCGCTGGCGCCGGAGGAATCGCGCGCGGCCGGCGTCGAAGCGGGGCTCGTCGTCGAGGACGTGCAGGGCCCTGCGGCGCGCGCGGGGGTGCAACCCGGCGATGTGATCGTCGCGGTCAACGGCCGCAAGGCCGACAGCGTGGAGTCGGTGAAGCGTGCCGTCGCCGGCGCGGGCAAGTCGGTCGCGTTGCTCATCCAGCGCAACGGCCAGCGCCTGTTCGTGCCGGTGAAAATCGGCTGATCGCCGCCGGGACAGTCCGGCTCAGTCCAGCGCGACGGCATACTGCGCGGCGTGCCAGCGTCCGTCGCGCGTGTCCTGCCAGGTGAGATCGAGGCTGGCGTACGCGGCGAGCGTGGGTGCGTCGAGGTTCAGGCCGTAGCAACCCAGCCCCAGCGGCACGCATTCGACATCGCGGGCGTCGCGCCAGCCGTCGTGGCCAAGGTGCAGGCGGGCGGGCACCGGCAGCACGATCAGCAAGTCGCGGCCGCGCGGCAGGCGCGCGCAGGGCGCGGCGGGGGTCCACACCCATACGCCTGCCTCTGGGCGCGCGCCCCGGTAGCGCGCCCACACGGCATCGATGCGGTCGACCGGATGGCCGACCGCGCGCGAGGCGGCGAGCTTGACGAACTCCGCGTGCGCCCACGCCAGCGGCATCGCTCCGCCGGTGGCCCGACCAGGCTGCATGCGGCCGACGGGCGCCGCGTCCCACACCTGTTCCGGAATCAAACCGCGCTGCGCCATTGCCGCCATCGCCTGCAGGAATGGGAGCGGGTCGTCGCCGGCGGCGAGCGCGTAGTGGCCGCGCTCGCCGGTCAAGAGCGGCCAGCCGCGCCCGCGCCCGGTGCCGTCGAACGCGCTGCCGTCGTCGTGCTCGCCGTAGCCGTCGCCGGTGTAGCGGTGCCACACCGGGCCGACAGGCGTATCGGTGCGCAGCAGCGCGTCGGCGAGTTTCACGCTGTCTGCAATCAGCGCATCGTCGGCGCGGCGCAGGCCCAGCCGCACCAGGTGCAGAAAATCCAGCGCAACCTGCTCGCCCGCCGCCGGCGCAAGCCCGTCGCTGTGATTCTTCACCGGCAAGGCGCGCTGCATGGCGCGGTCGTCGCACACGATGTCCGCCGGTGCGACGCGCGCGTAGTAGGCGGCGACGCCGTGCGCGCGGCCAATGGCGGTATCGCGCGCCACGCACCAGTCTTCGAGTCGGGCGTTCCAGTAGTCGGCCACCGCGAGCGGCAGGCCGCGTTCGGAGTCGGGCAGCAGCGCGGCGCCGGCGACCAGCGCGGCAATGCACGCGGCGAGCGTGAAGGCGTTGACGCCGGCGTCTTCTTCCCAGCGGTCCTGCGGGCTGGCGGGGCCGTGCGAAATCAGGAAGACCAGCGCGCGGCGCACGCAATCCTCCACCGGCATGCCATGGAGCACATCGCGCTCGGCAAGCTGCGCGGCCAGCAATACGGGAAACGCGGTTTCGTCGAGCTGGATGCCCTGCCAGTAGGGTTTGCCGCCGAGCCACTGGTTCTGGTGCCAGTGGCCGTCGGCATTCTGTGTGGCGACGAGATAGGCGAGAACCTCGCGTGCTTCGCCGGCGCCGCCCAGCGCCAGCAGCGCCTGCGCCGATTCGACCAGATCGCGCGGCCAGACGAGATGGTAGCCGCCGCGTTCCTCGCCGCGGTTGCCCCAGGGCACCGAGAGACTGGCGACCATCGCGCCGAGAAACGTCTTGTCCGCGTGGGTCTTGAGCACCTGCGCCGACCATGCCCACAGCGCGCGCAGCGCATCGGGCAGATCGGGCGGCGGCGCGCGGTACGCGCACTGTGCGTGCCAGGCCGACCACGCCGCCTGCTGTGCCGCGCGGTGCGCTTCGAACGGCTGCATGAGCGCGCTGCGCGCGAGCGTGGCGGCCGCCTGCTTGGTGGCGGCAAAGCCCAGCGCCAGGGTGGCGCGCGGCGCGAGCCGTCCCATCAGGGCGACGTTGCCCGGCCCGGCCGATTCGAAACACCAGGCCATGCGGCCGTTGGCGTGGAAATCCTGCCAGCCGTCGGACGCGCCGACGTAGCCGGCCGAACCGGCGGCCAGCGCATCGTCGCCGGCCGGGGTTTTCGCCACCAGGGCGAGGCCGAACGGCCCCTGCTCGGCCCACAGCACATGCTCGCCGCGGTAGCGCGTCGCCCACGCGCGGTTGTCGCGCCCGCTGCCGCCCAGATGCGGCGCGAGCAGGACATACGTCGACAGCCCGGCGTCGCCTTCGAGCGCCGCATCGATCAGCAGGACGTCGCGCGCGGCGTCCGGGCAGATCGAGAGGGCGAGCGTGAAACGTGGATGGCGGTGCGTAAGGGTGGCGAGCGGGACGCCTGGCGCGGGCACCGAAAAATCATGGTTGCCGAGCCGCTTGACCTCGACCCAGAAGCCCGCGCCGTCGCCGACGATGAAGCCAAGGTCGCGGATCTGCGGGATATCGATACGCGGGTAGTAGACCTCGTTGACGATCCCGTGGCCAAGCGTATACCACACGCGCGAGGAACCCAAGGCAGTGCCTACCAGGTCCTTGTTGCTGCTTGCCCAAGTAGGCGCAATGCCCGGCGCACCGAAGGCGGTCGGGCGGGTGATTTCGTGCATGGCCGCGCGCGGACGCACCGCGTGAATTTCAGATCGAGATTCGAATTGTAGATGGAGCGCCAGCGGCTTCACCTACCTTGGGGATGCGTTGCGAGCAGGTGGCTGCGTTGCGAGTCGTCCTCGCTCGCATCCACGAAGGCGGAGAACGGCGACAGCCGAGTAGGCCAGCACGCCGGGCGGGGCCATGGATTCTGCCGGTGCGTTTGACGCTGCGTTCCAACGACGTCACGCCGACAAAATCCCCAGTTCCTCGACGTGCATGGACAGCGTCGACCGGGTAATGAAGCAGGCTTCGGCGGCACGGCCGAAATGGCCGTGATCGGCGAGCGCGACGAGGTATTTCAATTCCTGGGGCGTCATGCGTCACCGTTCGATGATGTCAATAAAACCGTTCTAGATTACTCATGAGACAAATCGGCAAGCCTGGTCTTAAATGCAGTCATTCCATCGTGGAATACCGTATCGAAAGGAGAACACGCCATGTCCGAAAGCCAATGTCCCTTCCATGCCACCGCCGCCGCCGGCGCCCCGACCGTCCGCGACTGGTGGCCGAACCAGCTGAACCTCAAGATCCTCAGCCAGTTCGTGCCGCAGACCAGCCCGATGGAACCTTCGTTCAATTACGCGGAGGAATTCAAGAAGCTGGACCTCGCCGCGGTCAAGCAGGATCTGTATGCGCTGATGACCGATTCCAAGGACTGGTGGCCCGCCGACTATGGCCATTACGGCCCCTTCTTCATCCGCATGGCGTGGCACGCGGCCGGCACCTACCGCATCGGCGACGGCCGCGGCGGCGCGGGGCTCGGCCAGCAGCGCTTTGCGCCGACCAACTCCTGGCCCGACAACGTCAACCTCGACAAGGCGCGGCGCCTGCTGTGGCCCGTCAAGCAGAAGTACGGCAACAAAATCTCCTGGGCCGACCTCATCGTGCTGGCCGGCAACTGCGCGCTGGAGTCGATGGGCTTCAAGACCTTCGGCTTCGGCGGCGGCCGCGCCGACGTGTATGAACCCGACGAGTCGGTGTACTGGGGCTCCGAGAAGGACTGGCTCGCCGACACCCGCCACGGCACCGAGCCCGACAAGTTCGAGAATCCGCTCGCGGCGGTGCAGATGGGCCTGATCTACGTCAACCCCGAGGGCCCAGGCGGCAAGCCCGATCCGCTGACGTCCGCGAAACTGGTGCGCGAGACCTTCGCGCGCATGGCGATGAACGACTACGAAACCGTCGCGCTCACCTGTGGCGGCCATACCTTCGGCAAGTGCCACGGCGCCGGGCCGGCCACCCATGTGGGCCCCGCGCCCGAAGCGGCCGGCATCGAGAACCAGGGCCTGGGCTGGATCAGCAGCTACAAGAGCGGCAAGGGCGGCGACACGATCAGCAGCGGCCTCGAAGGCTCGTGGACGCCGACGCCGACGAAGTGGGACATGAGCTACCTCGACGTGCTGTTCAACAATGAATGGGTTCCCACGCGCAGCCCGGCAGGCGCCTCGCAGTGGACGCCGGTCGCGCACACCGACGCCAACATGGCGCCGGCCGCGCACGACGCCTCGAAGAAGGTGCCGATCATCATGACCGACGCCGACATGGCGATGCGCTACGACCCGGAATATTCGAAGATCGCGCGTCACTTCCAGCAGCACCCGGAGGAATTCGCCGACGCCTTCGCGCGCGCCTGGTTCAAGCTCACCCACCGCGACATGGGGCCGAAGGCGCGCTACCTCGGCCCGGAAGTGCCCAAGGAAGACCTGATCTGGCAGGACCCGATCCCGTCGGTGGACCATCCGCTGGTCGACGATGCGGACGTCGCGGCGTTGAAAGCCCAGGTGCTGGCATCGGACCTCGCCACCGCCGAACTGGTTTACACCGCGTGGTCGTCCGCCGCGAGTTTCCGCGGCAGCGACAAGCGCGGCGGCGCCAACGGCGCGCGCATCCGCCTCGCCCCGATGAAGGACTGGGAAGTCAACCAGCCTGCACAACTGGCCAAGGTGCTCGGCAGGCTCGAAGCCATCCAGAAGGACTTCAACACCAATGCTGCGGGCGGCAAGAAGATCTCGCTCGCCGATCTGATCGTGCTGGCCGGCTGCGCCGCGATCGAGGCGGCGGCGAAGAAGGCGGGGCACAACGTCACCGTGCCGTTCACCCCGGGCCGCATGGATGCCTCGGCGGAACAGACCGACGCGCACTCGTTCGCGCCGCTGGAGCCGATCGCCGACGGCTTCCGCAACTACCGCAGCAGCCGCTTCCCCGAGGTGCCCGACGAGGCGCTGCTGGTCGACCGCGCGCAACTGCTCACGCTCACCGCGCCCGAGATGACGGTGCTCGTCGGCGGCCTGCGGGCGCTCGGCGCGAATTTCGGCGGCATGCAGCACGGCGTGTTCACCGAGCGCCCGGGGGTGTTGACGAACGATTTCTTCGTCAACCTGCTCGACATGGACAACGAATGGAAGCCGGTCGATGCGGAGAAATCCCTGTTCGAGGTGCGCAGCCGCAAGACCGGCAAAATCAAATGGACCGCCACCCGCGCCGACCTGGTGTTCGGCTCCAATTCGCAGCTCCGCGCGATCGCCGAGGTCTACGGCCAGAACGACGGGCAGGCGAAGCTGGTGCGCGATTTCGTCGCGGCCTGGCACAAGGTGATGAACCTCGACCGCTTCGATCTGGCGTGAAACCCCGCCCCTGCCCATCGCGGGCGGGGGCGGTTTCCCAACCCACCAAGAACGGACAAGCCCATGAGAGCCCTCCTGATACAACCCGACAGCCGCAGCATCGAGGTAATCGACGTTCAATCGCATGAAGACATCGCGCGCCGCGTCGGCTACGACACGCTCGAATCCGACGCGGTCGGCGACGCCGGCGACCGCCTGTTCTTCGACGAGGCCTGCTTCCTGCGCGGCAGCGGCGGGCGCTTCCAGGTCGATACCCTGATACCGGTAGCCAGCGTCGCTGTCATCGTCGGCCAGGACGGCGACCGCTTGTGCGACGCCACGATCGATCCCGATGCACTGCGCCAGCGCATCAAGTTTCTCTGAAACAAGGAGACGACCATGATCGGACACTATTTCTACGCGGCGCTCGCGCGCCTCGGCGGCGGCTTCGAAGGCCTGGATCCGGCATGAACGCGCCAAGAACGCCAGCCCACGCGCAGCCCGCCTCCCTGCGCCTGCGCACTCTGGCCGTTGCCGATCTTACGGCGGCCAACGCCGTCGTCGAGCGCGCGGTGATGGGCTGGGCACTCGCCGAGCGCGTCAAGCGCCTCGCCCTGCCGTGCTACCGCTACCACCCTCACGATCTGCTGCACATGGCGGGCGTCGTCGCCGAGGATGCGCGGGGCGCGCTCGTCGGCGTCGCCATGCGGGATGAAGCCGAACCGCTCGACACGCCCGCAGGGCAACGCGGCCTGCTGTTGCACGGCCTCTACGTCGACCCGGCACATCAGCGCGCCGGTATCGGCAGCCGCCTGCTCGACGCCGTGGCCGATGCTGCGCGGGCAGCGGGATACGACGGCCTGCTGGTCAAGGCCCAGGCCGACGCGATCGGCTTCTTCGCCGCCCGCGGCCTCGCATGCCTGCCGGTGAACGACCCGGCGCGCGACTATCCGCACCGTTACTGGATGGCGCTGACACGCGCCGCCGGAAGCGGCCCTGCCCTGCACCACGGGCCGCCTGGCGGATAATCTCCCGCAGGCCGCAGGCGCTGCCTGCGCAATGTGCATCGGCCGGCAACTACCGCCGACAGACGACAAGGACAGCATGGACCTCACCCACCCCGATACCCCGGCCACCTGGCGCGCCGCCTGGATGCAGCAGGCGCAGGCGCATCCGTTCACCACGCTCGGCCTCGCGCTCGCGCTCGCGGCGGTGGCGCTGCTGCTCGCGTCGAGCCTGTGGCGCGTGACGGCCGGCGAGACCGGCGCGGCGCTGCGCCTGGCGCTGCTCGGCGGCGGCGCCGGCTTTGCCGCCACCGCAGTGGGTGCGCTGCCGGCGCTCTTTCTGCGCCGCCTGTCGGCACGCACCGAGGACACCATGCTGGGACTGGCCGCTGGGATGATGCTGGCGGCGAGTTCCTTTTCGCTCATCCTGCCCGGACTCGACGCGGGCGAGACGCTCACCGGCAGCGCCTACGCCGGCGCGCTCACGGTCGTCGCCGGGCTTGCGCTCGGCGTGCTGCTCATGCTCGGACTCGACCGCTTCACGCCGCACGCGCACGAACATGGCGGCCCCTGCGGCGCCGGTTGCGGGCGTGTCTCACGGGTATGGCTGTTCGTGTTCGCCATCGCGCTGCACAACCTGCCCGAGGGCATGGCCATCGGCGTGGCGTTCTCGCAGGCCGACCTCGCCGTCGGCCTGCCGCTCACCACCGCGATCGCGCTGCAGGACGTGCCCGAGGGCCTTGCGGTCGCGATGGCGCTGAAGGCGGCGGGGCTCACCCCGGCGCGCGCGGTGGGCATCGCCGCGCTGAGCGGCCTGATGGAGCCGCTCGGCGCGCTCCTCGGCGTCGGCCTCGCCAGCGGCCTCGCGCTCGCCTACCCGATCGGCCTGGGGCTCGCCGCCGGCGCGATGATCTTCGTGGTCAGCCACGAGGTCATTCCCGAAACCCATCGCAACGGCCACCAGACGCCGGCGACGATCGGACTGATGGCGGGCTTCGCGGTCATGATGGTGCTGGATACGACGCTGGGTTAAGCCCGAGGTCCAGCCGGTAGCGCTGCAGCTTCGGATGCGGTCGCCGGGACGCCGGCCAGCGCCAGCGCGTAGATGCGCTGCAGGTCTTCCTCGCTGACGTCGACGAAGGTGTCGATCTGGGAAAGCGCGTAGACCAGGCTGCTGTGCGGGATCATGTGCTTCTCGGCCGGCTCGTCGGCCGCGGCGGCGCGGTGCCACACCTGCGGATAGCGCCGCCAGGCGAAGGGATAGTTGTAGACGATCGCGACGCCCAGCAGCACCGCCGCATTCAGCAGCACCGGGCTCAGCACGTAGCCGTAGCCGAGCGCGTGCACGGCCTCGCCGCCGAGCACCGCGTAGAGCGCAGTGGCGCCGCCCGGCGGGTGCAGGCAACGCAGCGTGTACATGGCGGCGATCGCCAGACCGACCGCGAGCGCGGAAGCGAGCATGAGATCGCCGCCGAGCCAGCGCGCGCAACTCACGCCGATCAGCGCCGACACCACGTGCCCGCCGAACACCGGCCACGGCTGCGACAGCGCGCCGTGCGGCGCGGCGAACAGCAATACCGCCGAGGCCCCCATCGACGCTGTGGCAAGCACGCCGCCGTGGCCATCCAGCCAGGTCTGCCCGACCCACACCACGGCGAGGATGGCGACGACCCCCCCGAGCGCGGAAATCCAGTGTTCGCGCTCGGAGACCGAATAGGCCAGCTTGCGCACCCGCCTCAACCCGTGCTCCAGGCACGCGGGCGCTTCATGCCGGCGATCTTGCACGCCTGCTTCACGTAGCCGTAAGGAAAGAGCTCGAACAGCTTCTTCTGCGCGTCGCGGCCAAAGCGTTCCGACAGGTGCCTGATGACGAAGCGCGCGTCGGCGGCGATCTGGTGTTCGTCGTAATAGTCGCGCATGAAGCGGATCGCGTCCCAGTGGTCGTCGGTCAGCGCGATCTGCTCCTCGCGGGCAAGCACACGGGCGACATCCTCGTTCCAGTCACCCGGCTCGACGAGATAGCCCTCGGCATCGCGCTCGGGCAGCACGGCCAGGGGGTCGGTCATCGGGTTCATCACGGTCTCCTCTCGTTGCAGGGATGGGATGGCCGTAGTTTAGGGATCACTAATATATCTATCCAGCGATTAATTTTGGTATTTAATATCGAAAAAACCGATAGATATGGACACCGAACTCGCCCGCACCTTCCTCGCCGTCGCCGCCACCGGAAATTTCGTCGCGGCCGCGAGCCGCCTGCACGTCACGCAGTCGACGGTGAGCGCGCGCATCCACAATCTGGAAACCCTGCTCGGCGCACGCCTGTTCCAGCGCGGCCGCAATGGCGCCGAACTCACCCCGGCGGGCAAACGCTTCCTGCGCCACGCCAAGCACCTGGTGCGCACGGTCGAACAGGCGCGCCACGACGTCGGCCTGCCGCAGGGTTTTCACGACGTGCTCACGTTGTCGGGCCGCATCGCGGTGTGGGAAGGTTTCCTGCCGCACTGGGTGGCATGGATGCGCAAGGCGGCGCCGGACGTGTCGCTGCGCCTGGAGATCGGCTTCGAGGCCGACATCATGCAGGGCCTCATCGAAGGCAGCGTCGACATCGGCGTGATGTACACCCCCACCTCGCGCCCCGGGCTTGTCGTCGAGGCGCTGTTCGACGAGACCCTGCTCTTGGTGACCAGCGACCTCGCGCGCGGCTGGCCCGATCCCGGCTACATCCATATCGACTGGGGGCCGGAATTCCACGCCCTCTTCAGCGACCACCACCCCGAAGTCGGCCCGCCCGCGCTCGTCGCCAACATCGGCTGGCTTGGCGTGCAGCAACTGCTCACCTATGGCGGCAGCGGCTATTTCCCGCAGCGCCTGGTGCGCCAGTACCTCGACGCCGGGCGTCTGTGGCAGATTCCCGACAGCCCCACGCTACGACTGCCGGCGTGGATGGTATTCCCACGCGACAGCCCCAGCGCGACGCTGGCGGTCGCGCTGGCGGGCCTGCGGGAACTCGCGCGGGAGGAGCGTGGGCGCGGCGGTTAAGCCCCCCCCCGGCCGACCGCTGCCAGACGCGTGCCCGCCGCCAGAACGCCCCGGCATGCATAGACTCAATTAACTATTTTCCAAGCGCTACCCGGAACGCATAATGCTCCAAGCGCATATTAGTGAGAGAGGTGTAACCGATGCACATGAACCGCCGCGAGTTTCTGCAACTGCTGGCCGTCGCCGCCGCCTCCGGCATGGCGATCGACAGCAAGTCCGCCCTGGCTGGCAATGACCCCGGCCTGTACAACGTGCCCCGCAAGGGCAATGTCTCGTTCCTGCATTTCACCGACTGCCATGCGCAGCTCATGCCGATCTGGTTCCGCGAGCCCAACGTCAACATCGGCGTGGGCCCCGCACGCGGCAAGGTGCCGCACATCGTGGGCCAGGAATTGCTGAAGCATTTCGGCATCAAGCCCGGCACCGCCGAGGCCCACGCCTTCAGCTACCTCGACTTCACCGAAGCCGCCCGGGTCTACGGCAAGGTCGGCGGCTTTGCCCACTTGAAGACGCTGGTCGACATGCTGCGCGCCCAGCGCCCCGGCGCGCTGCTGCTCGACGGCGGCGACACCTGGCAGGGCTCCGCCACTTCACTGTGGACCAACGCGCAGGACATGGTCGACGCCTGCATCCAGCTCGGCGTGAACATCATGACGCCGCACTGGGAAGCGACCTTCGGCGCCGACCGCATGCTGGAAGTCGTCAACAAGGACTTCAAGAAGGCCGGCGTCGATTTCGTCGCGCAGAACATCGTCACCAACGATTTCGGCGACCAGGTGTTCAAGCCCTACGTCATCAAGGAGCAGAACGGCGTCAAGATCGCCGTGATCGGCCAGGCCTTCCCCTACACCCCGATCGCCAACCCGGCCTACCTGATCCCCGACTGGAGCTACGGCATCCGCGACGACAGCCTGCAGAAATGGGTCGACGAGGCGCGCGCCAAGGGCGCGCAGGTCGTGGTCGTGCTGTCGCACAACGGCATGGACGTCGACCTCAAGATGGCGTCGCGCATCCACGGCGTCGACGCGATCTTCGGCGGCCACACCCACGACGGCATGCCGCGCCCGGTACCGGTCAAGAACGCCCGCGGCGGCACCACGCTGGTCACCAACGCCGGCTCCAACGGCAAGTTCCTCGGCGTGATGGACTTCGACGTTCGCGGCGGCAAGGTGCAGAGCTTCAACTACCGCCTGCTGCCGGTGTTCTCCAACCTGCTGCCGGCCGATCCGGCGATGAGTGCATACATCAAGAAGGTGCGCGCGCCCTACGAATCCAAGCTCAGCAAGCCGCTCGCCGTCACCGAGGAACTGCTGTACCGCCGCGGCAACTTCAACGGCACGTGGGACCAGCTCATCTGCGACGCGCTGATGGAAGTCAAGGGCGCGGAGATCTCGTTCTCGCCGGGCGTGCGCTGGGGCACCAGCCTCCTGCCGGGCGAGACCATCACCTACGAGCGCATGATGGACCAGATGGCGCTGACCTACCCCGGCACCACGCTCAACGAAATGAGCGGCGAGATGATCAAGACCATCCTGGAAGACGTCGCCGACAACATCTTCAACCCCGACCCGTACTACCAGCAGGGCGGCGACATGGTGCGCGTCGGCGGCCTGCAGTACACGATCAACCCGAACGCCAGGATCGGCAGCCGCATCACCAACATGATGCTGAAGGGCAAGCCGATCGATCCGAAGAAAAACTACAAGGTCGCGGGCTGGGCATCGGTGGCGGCCCCCGTCAAGGACACCCCGATCTGGGACGTCGTCGAACAATTCCTCGCCTCGAAGAAGACGATCAAGAAGGTCGTCCTCAACGAGCCGAAGATCGTCGGCATCGGCAAGAACAACCCGGGCATCGCCGACTACAAGGGCGGCGTGTCCTGAGGCTGGCGTCACGGCAGTAAAAAAGGGGGCTCAGGCCCCCTTTTTTTTTCGCGGATTCAAATTCGAATAGCATGCGGGCCCACTCCGGCCCACAAGCCGGGGCAAAACCGCCGAGCGCTTGTATGCAGCACGGACGATGCCGTGGCCGAGCGCATCCAGCACGAAAAAAACGGCGGCGAGGAACCCGCAGGAAATCACGTGGAACCCAGAATTTTTTTGATGCTTGCTTGCGTTTCGGGACGCAGGATTATTGATCCGAAACTTTCGAACTCGAATTTCCCGTCACCATCCTCCCCTATCCACGCCCTGTCCAGGAAGCGTGGCAACGCCGCGCGGATGTGCGATCACCGAGCCCGGCACAATGCCGGCTTGCGCGTCACCACTCAGGCCAGGGCGAGGCAAGCAAGGCGCCGGGCGGATCGCCCAGACAAAGTCGTCGCTGACATGGCGCGCATTCCCGGACGCAGGCTCATTGCCTGGCGTTGGCTGCGAGCAGGCGCTCGAGTTGCGCGGCCGGCACCATGCCCGGCACGCGCTGGCCGTTGGCGAAGATCAGCGTGGGCGTGCCGTTGATGCGCAGGCGCTGGCCGAGCGCGATGGTGGCGTCGACCGGGTTGGCGCACTTGCCGTCGTTCCTGGGCAGCTTGCCGTCGTCGATGTAGTCGTTCCAGGCCTTGTTGCGGTCGGGCGCGCACCAGATCTGCTTCGAGGCCTGCACCGCCTTGGGATGCAGGCCTTCGACCGGGTAGAGGAAAGTGTAGACGGTGATGTTGTCGACCTTGGCGAGTTCTTCCTCGAACTTGCGGCAGTAGGGGCAATCGACGTCGGAGAACACGACGAGGCGGCGTTCGCCCTTGCCTTTCACGGTCTTCAGCGCGTCCTGCAGCGGCAGCGTGTCCCACTTCACCGCCTGCAGCTGGTTGAGCTTCTGCTGGGTAAGGTTCGTGCGGCTCTTGAGGTCGACCACGTCGCCCAGGAAGACGTATTGCGCCTTGGCGTCGACGTAGATCAGCTGGCCGTCGAGATAGACCTCGAACAGGCCGCTGTAGGGCGTCTTCGTCACCGAAGCGATCTGCGCGCCGGGGAATTGCGCGGTCAGCGCCTTGCGGATCGCCGCTTCGTTGGCGTGCGCGGCGCTAGCGAACATGAGGCCGGCAGCCAGGGCGAGAGAGAGGAATTTCATGCGTAGTGCTCCAGTGGGAAAAATCATCAGGACATCGCCTCGCGCACCAGCGCCGCTTTCATCGGCGCCAGACGGTCGACGAGGGACATCCCGGCGTTGCGCAGCCATCCGGCGCGCGGCGTAGCGAACAAATGGTGCAGGCCGTGGGTGAGCGCCTGCATGCGCAGCACGGGCTCGGCGCGCTGGCGGGCGTAGGCCTGCAGGATGCGCAGGTCGCCGAGGGGTGCCCGGCGATGCTGCGCCAGCACCTCGACCAGCGCCTCGGCGTCGCCGAAGCCGAGGTTGACGCCCTGCCCCGCCAGCGGATGCACGCCGTGCGCGGCATCACCGATCAGCGCGACGCCGGGCGCGACGACGGATTCGACCCGGATCAGCCGCAGCGGAAAGGCGGCAGCCCGCGTCAGCAAGTCGAGCGCACCGAGACGGTCGTGCCCTGCCACGCGCACTTTCTCGACCAGCGCCCGCGCATCCAACGCCACGAGCTCGTCCGCATGCGCCGACAAAGTAGACCAGACCATCGACATCCGGGTTCCCGGCAACGGCAGCCACGCGAGGATGTCGCCGCCCGCGAACCACTGGAAGGCGGTGCCGCGGTGCGCACGCTCGCAGGAAAAGTTCGCCACCACGCCGCTCTGGCCATAGGGAGTGCGTGTCGACGCGATCCCCGCCCAGTCGCGAATGCGCGAGGCCGCGCCGTCGGCACCGATCACGAGCTCGGTTTCCAGCAGCGTGCCGGCGTCGAGTTCGATGCGCGTCATGCCCTCGCCACGTTCGATCGACGCGATCGCCGCCGGGCAGTGGCGCGCCACGCTGCCGCCGGCGTCGATCGCCTGCCACAACGCGTGCTGCAGGCGGCCGCTTTCGAGGATGGCGGCGAGGCGCGGCACGCCGGCTTCGTAGGCGTCGAGCCGCACCGCGCCCCCGGCGTCGCCGGCGACGTCCATGCGGAACACCGGCTGGACGCGGTCTGCCTCCAGCCGCTGCCAGGCGCCGATCGCCTCGAGGAAACGCTGGCTCGCCGGGCTGATGGCATAGATGCGGGGATCCCAGGCCGCGTCAGGCACGGCGGGCGGCTGGCGCTCGATCAGCGCGACGCGCACGCCGCGGCGGCCGAGCGCGAGCGCGGCGGCGGCGCCGACCAGCCCGGCGCCGACGACGACGGCCTGATAGCGCGCCACGCTCATCCGTTCGCCCCGAACATCATGCGCCGCGCAACGAAGCGCTTCGCCGGCGGAAAGGCTTCCAGCGCCAGGAGGCCGAGGCCGCGGGCGTGGCGCAGCGGACCGAGATCATTGGAGAAGGTGCGCACCAGGAAATCGGTGAAGCCGAGTCCGCCGACGACGTCGGCACGGCGGCCGCGCGCGTAGGCGGCGAGCATGGCGGCGCCGCCGAGCGCATCCGCCGGGGTGTCGCCGGCGAGCGCCGCCAGCTCCCAGGCGTCCCTGAGGCCGATGTTGAAGCCCTGGCCCGCGACCGGGTGCAGCGTCTGGGCCGCGTTGCCGATGCGCACGACGCGGTTCCCCGCTTCGCTGCCGGTCCAGGTGAGCTTGAGCGGAAAGGTCTTGCGCGGGCCGGCTTCGAGGAAGCGCCCGCGGCGCCCGCCAAAATGCGCCTGCAGCGCGGTGAGGAATGCCGTGTCGGGCAGCGCGGCGATGCGCTCGGCATCGGCGCGCGCCGCCGTCCACACGAGGGCGTAGCGGTCGCCTTTTGGTAGCAGTGCCGCAGGGCCGTCCGGGGTGAAGCGCTCGAAGGCCTGGCCGGCATGCGGCAATTCCGTCTGCACGTCGCAGACCACGGCCATCTGGTCGTAGTCGCGCTCGAATCTGGGCTGGGGGGCGTCGTCACCGCGGCCGCCGTCGGCGACGACCGCGAGCGGCGTGGCGAGCGTGCGGCCGTCGGCAGTGGCAAGCTCCGCCGCCGCTGCCGACGCTCCGATGCGCGCAACCGCGATGCCGTACTCGACCGCGACGTCGGCGTCGCGCAGCGCCTGCTTCAGCGCGGCGGCGAGCTCGGCATACGACAGCACGTAGCCCAGCGCCGGAACATTCAGGTCCCCGGCGTCCAGGCGCGTCACGCCGAGCGCGCCGCGCTGCGAGATGTGGATGCGGGTGATCGGCGTGACGTCGGCGAGCCGACTCCACACGCCGAGGCGTTCGAGTATCAGGCGCGAACCCTGCGCGAGCGCCAGCGTGCGCGAGTCGCCACGCGCGGTTTCCGGCTGCGCTTCGAGCACGCAGACCGGCACGCCCTGCTGCGCGAGCGCGAGCGCGCACACCGCGCCGACCGGCCCGGCGCCGACGACGCGTACCGGAGTCAACCCCGCATCCATGCTTCGATCTCGGCGACGGTCTTGGGCGGCGAGGTGAGCACCTCGCAGCCCGTTTCGGTGACGGCGACGTCGTCCTCGATGCGGATGCCGGTGTTCCACAAAGCCTTGGGCACGTCGTCCGCGGGCCGGATGTAGAGGCCGGGCTCGACCGTCAGCGTCATGCCCGGCACCAGCGGCCGCCATTCGCCGCCGAGCTTGTATTCGCCGGCGTCGTGCACGTCCATACCCAGCCAGTGGCCGGTGCGATGCATGTAGAAGCGGTTGTAGGCGTTCGATTCGATGAGGCTGTCGACGTCGCCCGCGAGCAGGCCCAGGTCGACCATGCCCTGCGTGAGCACGCGCACGGCGGCCTCGTGCGGGTCGTTCCAGCAGTTGCCCGGGCGCACCGCGGCAATGGCTGCCGTCTGCGCAGCCAGCACCACCTCGTAGGCGTCCTTCTGCGCCGCGCTGAATCTGCCGTTCACCGGAAAGGTGCGCGTGATGTCGGCGGCGTAGCTGCGAAACTCGGCGGCGGCGTCGATCAGGAGCAGTTCGCCGTCGTTGAGCGGCTTGTCGTTGAACACGTAGTGCAGTACGCAGGCGTTCGCGCCGCTGGCGACGATGGAATTGTAGGCCGGCGCCTCGGCGCCGCCGCTGCGGAAGGCGCACAGGAGTTCGGCCTCGATTTCGTATTCGTGGCGGCCGGGGCGCGTCGCGCGCATGGCGATGCCGTGGGCGCGGGTCGAAATCTCGGCGGCGCGGCGCATCAGGGCCAGTTCGTGCGCGTCCTTGATCAGCCGCATCTCGTCGAGCCAGACGCGCGCGTCGGCCAGCAGGTGCGGCGCACGCACGCCGCTGCGCGCCTTGGCGCGGACCGCGTTGAGCCAGCCCATCACTCGCGTGTCCCACGCCGGATCGCGGCCGATGATCGTCGCGAGTTGCGGCTGGTTTTCGAGCAGCTTCGGCAGTTCCGCGTCCAGTTGGTCGAAAGCGAAGGCCTCGTCGAAGGCGAAGGTCTCGCGGGCCGCCGCCGGGCCGTAGCGGAAACCGTCCCAGATCTCGCGTTCCTCGTTCTTCTCGCGGCAGAACAGCACATGGCGCGGCGCCTTGCCGCCGACGAGCACCATCACCGCCTCGGGTTCGGCAAAGCCGGTGAGCCAGTAGAAATAGCTGTCGTGCCGATAGGGGTAGTGCGTGTCGCGGTTGCGCGGCACCTCGGGCGCGGTGGCGATCACCATCACTCCATCGCCCATGTCGTTCAGGACGCGCTCGCGGCGTGTTCGGTGGATCGCGGCATCAGGCTGCATGGTGGTGTCTCAGTTCCTCGTCGAGGGCGGCAAGGCGCGCCGGCGTGCCGACGTCCTCCCAGCGCCCGGAATAGTGCTCGCCCGAAACGCGGCCGGCGTCGATCGCCTGCCGCAACAGTGGCGCCAACGGCGCTTTCTCGCCCGCCGGGGTGTGCTCGAACAGCGCGCGATGATAGACGCCGATGCCGGAAAAGGTCAGCCGCGGCGCGGGGGGAGATTCAACGTTCTTCACGCGGTCGCCGTCGAGGACGAAGTCGCCCTGCGGATGATGCGGCGGATTGTCGACCAGCACCAGGTGCGCGCGGTCCTGGCCGGCGGCGAGCCGCGCCAGCGGCCCGGCCAGCCGGGCAAAATCGAATTCGCAATAGATGTCGCCGTTCACCACCGGGAATACGTCCGCTTCGATGAGCGGCATCGCGGTCGCGATGCCGCCTGCCGTCTCCAGCGCGCTCGCTTCGCGCGAATACTCGATCGACACGCCAAACGCCGCGCCGTTCCCCAGCGCATCCTCGATTCTCTGGCCCAGATGGGCGTGGTTGATGACGATGCGGGTGAAGCCCGCCGCGCGCAGCCGCTCGAGGTGCCAGACCAAGAGCGGCTTGCCGCCCACCGGCAAGAGCGGCTTGGGGGTGTGGTCGGTAAGCGGGCGCATGCGCTCGCCGCGCCCGGCGGCGAGGATCATGGCAGTGGCGCTCAAAACGTGTACCCCACCTTCACTTCGCGCTGCTCCAGCGCATCCAGCAGGAACAACAGCGGCTTCAGGGCGTCGTAGCGCTCGCACACCTTACGCAGATAATGCATCACCCGCGGCATGTCTTTGAGATACCCGTCCTTGCCGTCGCGGTGATACAGCCGCGCGAAGATGCCGAGCACCTTGAGGTGGCGCTGCGCTCCCATCCACTCGAAGTCGCGCCAGAATTCGCCGAAGTCCTCGCGCACCGGCAGGCGGGCGGCGCGCGCCTTTTCCCAGTAGCGGATCACCCAGTCGAGCTGCTGCTCCTCGTCCCACTGGATATAGGCATCGCGGTAGATCGACGCGAGGTCGTAGGTGATGGGGCCGTAGACGGCGTCCTGGA
>DYFW01000151.1 GCA_020725005.1 Thiobacillus denitrificans | reverse complement strand
CGCTGGAAGTGCATCTCGCCGGGTGCACGCTGTCCCCCAACGAGGAAATCCATACCCTGCAGATCGTGCGCGAGGCGCTTTCCAACGTGATCAACCACGCCCATGCCCGTCATGCGACGGTGAAAGTCGAATGCCTGGACAGCGGCGCGGTCGCGGCCAGGGTCGAGGACGACGGCATTGGCATCCGCCGAGCCGCGGATACCCACCACTATGGCATGACGATCATGGAGGAACGCGCCAAATATCTCGGCGGCGAGCTTCTGGTGGAAAATCTGCCGACCCTCGGCACGCGTGTCACGCTACACTTCGTGCCCGGGCAGGCATCCGACGCCAAACCTTTCCCTGCCTCCGTACCGACCGATTCCACAGCATGACGCCAGACCCGCAATCCATCCTCGTCGTCGACGACCATCCGCTGTTCCGCAAAGGGGTGATCCAGCTGATCGAGGCCGCCCCCGAATTCCGCTTCGTCGGCGAGGCGGCGAACGGCAAGGACGGCATCGCGCTCGCGATCCGGCTGCAACCCGACATGATCTTGCTCGACCTCAACATGAAGGACATGAGCGGCATTGACGTGCTGAAGTCGCTGAAGGACGCCGGCGTCGACTCGCGGATCATCATGCTGACCGTCTCGGACCAGGCGGAAGACCTGGTGGCCGCCCTGCGGGCGGGCGCCGATGGCTACCTGCTCAAGGACATGGAACCGGAGGAACTGATGCAGCAGCTGGTCGAGGCCGCGCGCGGCAAGGTCACCATCAGTGCGAGGCTGACACAGCTTCTGGTGACGTCGCTGCGCGACAAGGACAAGCCGACGCCGCTCGTCGAGGCCGGACTCACCGAACAGGAGGGCCGTATCCTCGAACAGCTGGCGGCGGGAAAGAGCAACAAACTGATCGCACGCGAGCTCGGCATCGCGGAGGGCACCGTGAAGGTCCACGTCAAGCACGTATTGAAGAAACTCAATTTGCGCTCGCGCGTGGAGGCCGCGGTGTGGGCCGATCGTTGTCGCCGCTCGAGCAAGCCGTGATGTGAAATGGACACGGCGAGCCGGCACGCGGCCGGACGATGACGGCCGTCTCCGGGGAAGCGGCTGCGCCCGGGGTCAACAGATCCGCGGTAGCGGATCGTCCTCCAGTTCCTCGATCACGCGCCGGCCGCCAAGGCGGGTTTCAAGGATCACCCGCGCGCCGCCGGTCTCGATGCGGCCGATGATGGCCGCGTCGCGGCCTTCGGGCAGCGCGCGCCAGCGGACGAGAATCTCGCTGGCGGCGAACGGATCGGCCACCGCGACGACGCGGCCCTCGCAGGCGAGGAAGTAGGGGTCGTAGCCGAGCATCTCGCACACCGATGCCACTTCCGGGCGCAACGGCACCGATTGCTGTTGCAGCGAGACGCTGTGGCCGCTGGCGCGCGCGATTTCGTGCGCGACAGTGGCGAGGCCGCCGCGGGTCGGGTCGCGCATGAACTTGAGATCGGGGAAATCGCGCACCGCCCGCACGAGCGGCAGCACCGAGGCCGAATCCGAACGCAGCGTGCCAGACAGGCCGAACTGCTCGCGTGCCAGCATGACCGCCACGCCGTGGTCGCCGACCGGGCCCGAGACGATGACGACATCGCCCGGGGTGACGCGGTCGATGGCCAGCCGCGTCGCCGCGCGGCGCACGCCGATGCCGGTGACGGCGAGATACAGCCCACCGCCTTCGCCGCGGCGCAGCACCTTGGTGTCGCCGGCGACCACGCTGACATGGTTCTGCCGCGCGGCGCGCGCAAAACTGGCGATGTAGCGGTCGAGACGGTCGATCTCGAGGCCTTCCTCGATCAACGCCGACAGCGTGAAGTGGCGCGGCTCGGCGCCCGCCACCGCGAGGTCGTTGATGACGCCGTGCGCGGCGAGCGCGCCGATGTCGCCGCCGGGGAAGTCGAGCGGGTCGACGGTGAAGCCGTCGGTCGTGACCATCACCTCGCCGTCGAGCGGCGGCAAGGCAACCGCGTCGGCATGCGTATCGAGCAAGGGATTGCCGAGGTGGCGGTCGAAAATGTCGATGATGAGCTCGCGCATGTAGCGGCCGCCGTTGCCGTGCGCGAGGCGGATGCGGGTGTCTTCCATGGTTTTATTGGTTTATTGATACAGAAATTCGATGACCTGGCCCAAGCTTAACCCGGCATCGTTCAGCGGGAGTCTGCCGGGAAGGTAAATCGTGAAACCGGCCGCGTCGAGCCGCGCGATTGCGGCCTCGGCGAGCACGCGGTTCTGGAATACCCCGCCTGTGAGGCCGACGGTGGTGATCCCGCTCTCGTCGCGCAGACGAACCGCCTGTTCGACGAGCGTTTGCGCGAGGCTCACATGGAAGGCCGCCGCCCGCTCGGCAACCGGCCGTGCGGTATCGGCCAGCATCGGCAGCAGTGGTGCCCAGTCGCTGCGCCACACGCCGAGCGCGTCGCGCGCCAGCGGCAGCGCGACGACCTTGCCGCGGGCGCCTGCGGCAAGCGTTTCGAGCTTCATCGGGCCCTCGCCCTCGAAGCTGGCGTGGGTGCAGACGCCTGCCAGCGCCGCGGCGGCGTCGAACAGGCGGCCGACCGCGGTGCTTGCCGGGCTGTTGAGCCGCGCCGCCCACGCCTGATGCAGCGGCGCGGGCGCGAAAGGGGCGGGCTGGCCGGTTTCCCACAGCAGCGCCGCGGCCGACCGCCAGGGCTCACGTCCCGCCTTGTCGCCGCCCGGCAGGCGGAAGGGACGGAATGAGGCGGCGTGCCGCCAGCGGCCCGGCGCGCCGGTAAAAGCCTCGCCGCCCCACAGCGCATTGTCCGCGCCGAGGCCGACGCCGTCCCAGGCGAACACGATCCATGCCCGTGCATCCGGAAACTCCCACGCCAGCGCCGAGGCATGCGCGTGATGGTGCCGGATTTCGGTGAACGGCAATTTCGTCTCGCGCGCGTAGCGTCGGTAGCCGTAGCCGGGATGACAGTCGACGATCAATCGCCGCGTTTCGACCCGATACAGCCGCTGCAGGTCGGCTGCGACCTGCGCCAGCGTGTCGAGGCTGCGCACGGCGTCGAGCTCGCCGATGTGCGGCGACACGACGGCACGCCTGTCCCAGGCGAGGCAGAGCGTGTTTTTCATGTGGCTGCCGAGCGCGAGCACCGGCTCTGCCAGCGGCGCGGGCAGCTCGAGTTCGAGCGGCGCGCTGCCACGCCCCAGACGCAACGGTCGCGGGCGACCCGCAATCACACGGTACACCGGGTCATCGGCCGGGCGCACGATGGGCCGGTCATGGTGCAGGAAGGCGTCGGCGACAGGCGCGAGCCGGGCCTGCGCTTCCAGGGTGTCGGTCAGCACCGGCTCGCCCGACAGATTGCCCGAGGTGGCGACGAGCGGCCCGCCAAAATCGGCGAGCAGAAGCGCGTGCAGGGGCGAGTAGGGCAGCAGGCAGCCGATCTCCGCCAGGCCGGGCGCGATATGTGGGGAAAGCGCCGCGTCGGCGCGCCTGGGCAAGAGCACGATGGGGCGCTCGGGCGACGCCAGCAAGGCATCGAGTTCGGGGGTGGCGCGCACGGCGGCGTGCACGGCGTCGAGGTCGGGAAACATCACCGCCAGCGGCTTGGCCGGCCGCGGCTTTCGCGCGCGCAGCGCAGCGACGGCGGCGTCACTCGTCGCGTCGCACATCAGGTGATAGCCGCCGACGCCCTTCACCGCGACGATCTGCCCCGACCCGAGGGCGGCGACGGCGGCGCCGAGCGCGGCTTCGTCGTCGTCGAGCGTGATTTCACCCGCGACGAATTTCAGATGCGGCCCGCACGCGGGGCACGCGATCGGCTCGGCGTGGAAGCGACGGTCGAGCGGGTTTTCGTATTCGGCGCGGCAATCCGGGCACAACGCGAAATCGCGCATTGCGGTGTTGGGGCGGTCGTAGGGCAGGGCGGTGATCAGCGTGTAGCGCGGGCCGCACTGGGTGCAGTTGATGAAAGGGTAGCGGTAGCGACGGTTGGCGGGATCGTTCAGTTCGGCGAGACAGTCGGCGCAGACGAAGCCGTCGGCGGGCAAGCGAATGTCGGCCGCGCTGGCGGATTCGCTGTCGAGGATCACGAACGACGTGGCGTGCTCGACAGCGCTTTCGGCAATGACGAGCGGGCCAGGCGCCGACAGCGGCGGCGCCTCGCCAAGCAGCGCCTCGCCGAAGCGCCGCAGCTGCGCGGGCCCGCCCTCGGCGTGGATCTCGACCGCGCCGCTGACGTTGCGCACCCAGCCGGTGATGCCATGCCGATGCGCGAGCCGGTAGACGAAGGGCCGGAAGCCCACGCCCTGCACCCGCCCGCCGATCGTGATGTGCCGTGCGACGCGCTCAGGCATCGGCGGCAACGCGCACGCCGCCCGCCCACCAGATGCGGCAGGCGCCTTCGTCAGACACCATGCAGGGGCCGACCGGATTCCTGGGCGTGCAGGCACGGCCGTAGATGCGGCACTGGTCGGGGTAGAGCTTGCCGAGCACGACTTGGGCGCAGTCGCAGCCGGGCGGCATGTCGCCGGCACGGCGGCGGCCGGGATCGGTGTGGTCGGGGAACAGCCTGCGCGTGTCGTGCCGGGCGAATGCGGACTTCAATGCGTAGCCGGACCGGGGAATCACGCCGATGCCGCGCCAGTTGGCGTCGACGATATCGAGCGTTTGATCGAGCATGCGCCGCGCGGCAGGGTTGCCGCCGGGATGCGCGACTTCGCGATAGCAGTTGTCGAGAAAGCGCTCGCCGGTTTTCAGCTGGCGCAGCACCGAATAGAACGACGCCAGCAGCGACCCGGTGCCGAAGCCGGCTACGGCGCACGGGATCTCGTGTTTGTCCACCACGAAGCTCCATTCCTCCGGCCCCATCACAGTCGAGACGTGGCCAGGTGCGACCAGCGCGTCGAAGCCGGGCGTGCCGGAATCGAGCAGCATCGCCACCGCCGGCCAGGTCAACCGGCCGGACAGCAGGATCGACAGATTGGGAGGCGCGCCTTCGGCGAGCATCGCCGCGACCGGCGCGGTCGTCGTCTCGAAGCCGGCGGCGAAGAACACCACCGGGCGGTCGGGGTTCTCCCGCGCGATCTTCTTTGCGTCGAGCGGGCTCGCGATCGGGCGCACGTCGGCGCCGGCGGCCTGCGCCTCGGCGAGCGAGCGGACCTCGCCCTTCTTCACGTTGACCGGCACCCGCAGCATGTCGCCAAAGGCGACCAGGATGACGCGGTCCTCGAGCGCGAGGCGGATCGCCTGGTAGACGTCCTCCTCCGGACACACGCACACCGGGCAGCCGGGGCCGGGCACCAGTTCGATCCACTCAGGCAGCGCGCCGCGCAGGCCGGCGTGGGTGATCGAGCGTTCGTGGCCGCCGCACACGTTCATGATCCTGACCGTGCGGTCGAATTCGAGGGCGTGGAGCTTCTCCAACCAGGCGCGGGATGCGTCCATCACGTGGTCGCCGCGTGGTACTTCCGGCCATCGGCCTGGATCGCCGGACGGCGCGACTGGCCGAGCGCCACGCGCGCGCGATGCGCGGCCAACTGCGCGCGCAGCCACGCGAGCCACGCGTCCATGCCCAGAGCCTTGCGCGCGGACA
>DYFW01000150.1 GCA_020725005.1 Thiobacillus denitrificans | reverse complement strand
CATCCTGGTCGCCACCCCGGTGCTGACCGGCTCGCTGATCCGCGTGCCGCTGGGCATGTGGACCGACAGGTTCGGCGGCCGCATCGTGTTCTTCATCCTGATGCTGACCACGGTGCTGCCGATCTGGATGATCTCCTGGGCGACCGAATACTGGCACTTTTTGGCGACCGGCCTGTTCGTCGGCATGGCGGGCGGCTCGTTCACCGTTGGCATCGCCTATGTCGCGCGCTGGTTCCCCAAGCGGCAGCAGGGGCTGGCCATGGGCATCTTCGGCGCCGGGAACACCGGGGCCGCCGTCACCAAGCTGGTCGCGCCCGTCATTGTGGTCGGCTACGGCTGGGCCATGGTGCCGAAAGTCTACGCCGTGCTGATGCTGGTGACCGCCATCGTGTTCTGGGCCTTTACCTACACCGAACCGTCGCACAAGGTCGATCGGCACGTGACGCTGCGGGAGCAGCTCGCTGCTTTCAAGGACCCCCGCGTCTGGCGCTACAGCCAGTACTACTCGATCGTGTTCGGCGGCTATGTCGCGCTGGCGTTGTGGATGACCAAATACTACGTCGGCGAATACGGCTTCGACCTCAAGAGCGCCGCCTTCCTCGCCGCCGCTTTCAGCATACCCGGCGGCATCCTGCGCGCGGTCGGCGGCTGGTTCTCCGACAAGTACGGCGCGCACACCGTCACCTGGTGGGTGCTGTGGATTTCGCTGGTGTGCCTGTTCTTCCTGTCCTATCCGCAGAGCACCGTCACCATCCAGACCGTCAACGGCCCCTACACCTTCCATGTCGGCCTGAACGTCACGGCGTTCACCCTCCTCCTCTTCACGCTCGGCGTGGCGTTCGCCATCGGCAAGGCCTCGGTGTTCAAGTACATCGCCGACGACTACCCGCACAACATCGGCGCGATCTCCGGCGTGGTCGGACTGGCGGGCGGGCTCGGCGGCTTCCTCATGCCGATCATGTTCGGCGCGCTCGTCGACCTCACCGGCATCCGTTCCTCGGCCTTCATGCTCATGTTCGGCGTGGTGTGGGTATCGCTGATGTGGATGTACTGGACGGAAGTTCGCCCGATGGATGCGGCGCGCGAGCTGAAGCGCGTGAAGCGCGCCGACTTCCTTGAATGACCGAACCGTGGCTCACTGACAAAGGAAACGACATGGCTACCAACATCAAGGTGTGGAATCCGGAAGATCCGAAATTCTGGGAAACCACCGGCAAGTCCATCGCCTACCGCAACTTGTGGATTTCGGTCCCCAGCCTGCTCAACGGCTTCGCCATCTGGCTGATGTGGGGCATCATCACCGTGCAGATGCTGAACCTCGGCTTCCCCTTCAGCAAGGAAGAGATGTTCACGCTTACCGCGATTTCCGGCCTGGCCGGCGCCACGCTGCGCATCCCCGCCTCCTTCTTCATCCGCATCGCGGGGGGACGCAACACCATCTTCCTCACCACGGCGCTGCTGCTGATTCCGGCTGTCGGCACCGGCATCGCGCTGCAGGACAAGGAAACGCCGCTGTGGGTGTTCCAGCTGCTGGCACTGCTGTCGGGCATCGGCGGCGGCAACTTCGCCTGTTCGATGTCGAACATCTCCACCTTCTTTCCCAAGCGCCTGCAGGGCACCGCGCTCGGCATCAACGCGGGACTGGGCAACTTCGGCGTCACCACCATGCAGGTGTTGATTCCGCTGGTCATGACGGCCGGCCTGTTCGGCGCCTTCGGCGGCGAGCCGATGACGCTGATCAAGGATTCAGGCTGGATCCTGGGCAAGATCCCCGCCGGCACCGCGACCTACATCCAGAACGCCGGCTTCGTCTGGCTGCTGTTGCTGGTGCCGCTCGCGTTCCTGACGTTCTTCGGCATGAACAACCTGCTGACGGTGACGCCCAACATCGGCTCGACGCTCGCCGCCTTCGCCAAGATCCTCTGGCTGTACGGCCTCGCCTTCGTCACCGCCGGCGTCGGCCTGTATCTCTACCTGCCCGCGCCCACCGGGCTGGGCCTGCTCAACATGTGGGTGGCGCTGCCGCTCATCATGATCGCCACCCTGGCGGTGATGAAGCTCGCCGCCTTCGGCGAGATGAAAACCAATATCGCCAAGCAGTTCGAGATTTTCAAGAACAGGCACACCTGGTCGATGACCGCGCTGTACCTCGTCACCTTCGGTTCCTTCATCGGCTTCTCGATGGCGTTGCCGCTGTCGATCACCGTGATCTTCGGCGACACCCACGTGTTCGATGCCGCGACCAACGCCTGGGTGCACAGCAAGAACCCCAACGCGCCCTCGGCGCTGCAGTATGCCTGGATCGGCCCCTTCGTCGGCGCGCTGATCCGCCCGGTCGGCGGCTGGATCTCGGACAAGGTCGGCGGCTCCATCGTCACCCAGATCATATCTGCGGTGATGGTCGCGGCCTCGGCCTACGCCGGCTGGATCATGATGCAGGCCTACCAATCGGCCACGCCCGAGATCTACTTCACCCAGTTCCTCGTCACTTTCGTCGTGCTGTTCGCCGCCAGCGGCATCGGCAACGGCTCCACCTTCCGCACCGTGGGCGTGGTGTTCGACCGCGTGCAGGCGGGCCCGGTGCTGGGCTGGACCTCGGCGGTGGGCGCCTACGGTTCCTTCATCGCGCCGGTGGTGATCGGCGAACAGATCAAGGCCGGCACTCCGCAATACGCCATGTACGGCTTCGCCGTGTTCTATGCCGTGTGCCTGGTGCTGAACTGGTGGTTCTACCTGCGCAAGAACGCCTACATCAAAAATCCGTGAGGAGCGAGGGGTGAGGCGTAAGGCAACAATTCCGCGCTTTTCACGCCTCGCGCCTGACCCCTAACGCCTAACCGCGACTGCAAGGAGCAAAACAATGAGTCACTTCCTCGACAGATTGACGTTCTTCAAGAAGAACATCGGCGAATTCTCCAACGGCCACGGCGTCGTCAGCAACGAAGATCGCAGCTGGGAGAACGGCTACCGCAGCCGCTGGCAGCAGGACAAGGTGGTGCGTTCCACCCATGGCGTCAACTGCACCGGCTCGTGCAGCTGGCGCATATTCGTGAAGAACGGCCTCATCACCTGGGAAATCCAGCAGACCGACTATCCGCGCACGCGTCCCGACCTGCCCAACCACGAGCCGCGCGGCTGCCCGCGCGGCGCCAGCTACTCCTGGTACGTGTATTCGGCGCAGCGCGTGAAATACCCGCTGATCCGCGGCCGCCTCATGGAGATGTGGCGCGAGGCCAGGAAGACCCTGGGGCCGGTGGAAGCGTGGAAATCGATCACCAGCGACCCCGAGAAGGCCAAACGCTACAAGTCGGTGCGCGGCCAGGGCGGTTTCCTGCGCGCCAAATGGGACGAGGTCACCGAGATCATCGCCGCCGCCAACGTGCACACCATCAAGGCCTACGGGCCCGACCGCATCTATGGCTTCTCGCCCATCCCGGCCATGTCGATGGTGAGCTATGCCGCGGGGTCGCGCTACCTGTCGCTGATCGGCGGCGTGTGCGGCTCCTTCTACGACTGGTACTGCGACCTGCCGCCCTCCTCCCCGCAGGTGTGGGGTGAGCAGACCGACGTGCCGGAATCTGCCGACTGGTACAACTCGACGTATCTGATGGTGTGGGGCTCCAACGTGCCGCAGACGCGCACCCCTGACGCCCATTTCTATACCGAGGTGCGCTACAAGGGCACCAAGACCGTGGCGGTATCCAGCGACTTCGGCGAGATGGTCAAGTTCGGCGACATCTGGCTCGCGCCCCGCCAGGGCACCGACGCCGCCCTCGCGCTGGCGATGGGCCACGTCATCCTCAGCGAGTTCCATAACAAGAACCGCAGCGCGTACTTCGACAGCTATTGCCGCCAGTACAACGACCACCCCATGCTGGTGATGCTGAAGGCACACGAGGACAAGCTGGTCGCAGACCGCTTCCTGCGCGCTTCCGATCTGAGCGGCAACCTCGGCCAGGACAACAACCCCGAGTGGAAGACGGTGGTGTACGACGAGAACACCGGCTACCTGGTGGCGCCCAACGGCTCGATCGGCTTCCGCTGGGGCCAGTCCGGTGCCTGGAACCTGGAGATGCGCGACGGCTATTCCAATAAAGAGATCAAGCCGCAGCTGACGCTGTTGGGAAGCCACGACGAAATCGCCGAGGTCGCCCTGCCCTACTTCGGCGGCGACGATCACGACGCGCTGCTGGTGCGCAAGCTGCCGGTGAAAATCATCAGCGTCGGCGGGAAAGATGTGCGCATCGCCACCGTCTACGACCTGATGCTGGCGAACTACGGCGTCGACCGCGGGCTGGGCGGCCCCAACGTCCCGACGAGCTACGACGACGACGTGCCCTACACCCCGGCCTGGGCCGAGAAGCATACCGGCGTGCCGCGCGCCGACATCATCACGGTGGCGCGCGAGTTCGCCGACAACGCCGACAGGACCCACGGCAAGTCCATGGTCATCCTCGGCGCGGCGCTGAACCACTGGTATCACAACGACATGATCTACCGCGGCATCATGAACCTCCTGATGATGTGCGGCTGCATCGGCCAGTCCGGCGGCGGCTGGGCGCACTATGTCGGCCAGGAGAAACTGCGCCCGCAGACCGGCTGGACGCCGCTCGCCTTCGCGCTCGACTGGCACCGCCCCTCGCGGCAGATGAACTCGACCTCGTTCTTCTACGCGCACACCGGCCAGTGGCGCCATGAGAAACTGTCGGCCGCCGAGATCCTCTCGCCGACGGCGGACAAGTCGAACGCCGACTACCGCCTGATCGACTTCAACGTGCGTGCCGAACGCATGGGCTGGCTGCCGTCCGCCCCGCAGCTGGAGACCAACCCGCTGGAAATCACCAAGGCGGCCGAGGCCGCCGGCATCGACCCGGTGAAATACGCGGTCGAGCAGATCCAGAGCGGCGCGATCCGGTTTGCCTGCGAGGACCCGGACAATCCGAGGAATTTCCCGCGCAACCTGTTCGTGTGGCGCTCGAATCTCTTGGGTTCCTCGGGCAAGGGCCACGAATACTTCCTCAAGTATTTCCTCGGCACGCAGAACGCGGTGCTGGGGCCGGACCTCGGCGAACTCGGCGAGGCCAAGCCCAAGGAAGTCGTGTGGCACGACAAGGCGCCGGAAGGCAAGCTCGACCTCTTGGTCACGCTCGACTTCCGCATGTCGACCACGTGTCTGTATTCCGACATCGTGCTGCCGTCGGCGACCTGGTACGAGAAGGACGACCTCAACACCTCGGACATGCACCCCTTCATCCACCCGCTGTCCGAGGCGGTGCAGCCCCTGTGGGAGTCGAAGTCCGACTGGGAAATCTACAAGACCATTGCCAAGAAATTCTCGGAAATCGCCGCCACCCACCTCGGCATCCAGAAAGACCTGGTGCTCACGCCGCTGATGCACGACACCCCGTCCGAACTGGGCCAGAGCATGGCGGTGCGCGACTGGAAAAAGGGCGAGGTCGACCCCATCCCGGGCAAGACCATGCCGAGCATGAGCGTGGTGATTCGCGACTACGGCAACACCTACAAGAAGTTCACCTCGCTCGGCCCGCTGATGACCAAAGTCGGCAACGGCGGCAAGGGCATCAGCTGGAATACCGAGGACGAGGTGAAGCAGCT
>DYFW01000149.1 GCA_020725005.1 Thiobacillus denitrificans | reverse complement strand
CTCATGGTGCTGCTCGGCAACGGCATGCGCTACGGCATGGGCGTGTTCGCGGAAGTGCTCGGCGGCGTTTTCCTCGGCATGGCGCTGTCGTTCGCCGTGCGTTACCGGCTGGGCGGTTTCGAGGTCACGGCCGGCGATATCTTTTTCGGCGTGTTCTGGGTCACGCTCGCGCTCTACGCCTACATACTCATGGGCCGCATCGAGGGCCAGCGTCGGCAGCTCGACTACCGCAGCCGCTTCGACGCCCTGACCGGCCTGCTCAACCGCCACGGCCTGCTCGCCGCGGCCGGCAACATCTTCGACCGCACGGTGGCCGACCTGCCGGCGACCGTGCTGTTCGCCGACCTCAACAAGTTCAAGGAGATCAATGACCGCTACGGCCACGGCGTGGGCGACCGCGTGCTCGCCGAGTTCGCGCAGATCTTCAGCGAGTCGGCGGACATGGGCGTATGCGGCCGCTGGGGCGGCGACGAGTTCGTCGCCGTGCTGCCGCAGCGCAACGAGGCCCAGGTCAAGCACATCTTCGCTCGCATCGAAACGCGCACCAACGCCTGGAGCATGAGCAACGGCCTGCCGATGGCGGTGAGCCTCGGCGTGGCCCATGCGCCCAGGGATGGCCACGATCTCGAGACCCTGCTGTCGGTCGCCGACATCCATCTCTACCGCTGCAAATCGCAACAGACCGACGCCGAAGGCGCGGTCCCGTATTTCAGGACCCCGATCGATGAACCCAAAACTACTTGAAATCCTCGTCTGCCCCGTTTGCAAGGGGCCGCTCGAATGGCGGAAAGCCGAGCACGAACTGGTGTGCCGCGCCTGCCGCCTGGCGTATCCGATCCGCGACGACATCCCGGTGATGCTGCCGGAGGAGGCGCGCGCGCTGAATCCGGACGAGCTCGGCAAGCAAGGCTAGGCCATGCAGTTTCGCGTCGTCATTCCCGCGCGCTACGCGTCGAGCCGGCTGCCGGGCAAGCCGCTCGCCGACATCGGCGGCCGCCCGATGGTGCTGCGCGTGCTCGACCAGGCCATGAAGGCGGGGGCGGACTCGGTCGTCGTCGCCACCGACGACGTGCGCGTGCAGCAGGCGGTCGCGGCCGCCGGTTTCGACGCGGTGATGACCTCGCCCGGCCACCAGTCGGGCACCGAGCGCCTGGTCGAGGTCGCCGAAGTCCTGAATTGGCCGGACGACACCCTGGTCGTCAACGTGCAGGGCGACGAACCGCTGATCGACCCGCAGCTCATCCGCGAGGCGGCGCGCCAGCTCGTGCTGCACGACGACGCGGTGATGGCGACGCTGGCGCATCCCATCCACGACCACGCCGACTTCGTCAATCCCAACGTCGTCAAGGTCGTCGCCGACGAAGCCGGACGCGCCATCTATTTCAGCCGCGCGCCGATTCCCTGGCCGCGCGACGCCTTCGCCGTGCAGCAGCCGATGCCGCACGATCTCGGCGCGCTGCGCCACATCGGCCTTTACGCGTATCGCGCCGGCTTTCTGCGTGCCTATGCCGGGCTCGCGCCGTCGCCGCTCGAGCGCATCGAAATGCTCGAACAGCTGCGCGTGCTGTGGCATGGCTACCGCATCAGCCTCGGCATCACGCCGCTGCCGCCGGCGCCCGGGGTCGACACGCCGGAGGACCTGGCGCGGGTGCGGGCCTTGTTCGAGGCGGCTGCATAGCAGCTGCGTGAATCGCCGAATAAAATTTTTTAAGTGTTGCAAAGCCCCTGCTTGGCTTAGGCTATTGCAGCTTTTCCAATCCAAATATCAAGGGAGACAGCAATGCGTTTGATCCTGTTGGGCGGTCCCGGCGCCGGCAAAGGCACCCAGGCCAACTACATCAAAGAGAAATACGGCATTCCGCAGATTTCCACCGGCGACATGCTGCGCGCGCAAATCAAGGCCGGCACCGAGCTCGGCATGAAGGCCAAGGCCATCATGGACGCCGGCGGCCTGGTCTCCGACGACATCATCATCGGCATGGTCAAGGCCCGCCTCGCCGAACCCGACTGCAAGAACGGCTACCTGTTCGACGGTTTCCCGCGCACCATCCCGCAGGCCGAGGCGATGAAGGCCGCCGGCGTGCCGATCGACTACGTCGTCGAGATCGACGTGCCGGACGAGGAGATCATCAAGCGCATGTCCGGCCGCCGCGTGCACCTGGCCTCCGGCCGCACCTACCACGTCGTGTTCAACCCGCCGCGCATCGAGGGCAAGGACGATCTCACCGACGAGCCCCTGATCCAGCGCGACGACGACAAGGAAGAAACCGTGAAGAAGCGTCTCGAGGTTTATCACGCGCAGACCGAGCCGCTCGTGAAGTACTACGGCGACTGGGCCGCGCGCGGCGAACCGGGCGCGCCCAAATACGTGAAGGTGTCCGGCATCGGCAAGGTCGAGGAGATCCGCGACGCCATCTTCAAGGCGCTCGGCTGAGGACGCGATGCCGGCGAAGATCGCCCCGATGACCGACACCGAGCGCTGGGTCGTCCAGCAGGCGGTGAACGAGCGCTACGGCCGGGAAGTCGAGGTGCAGGACGTCGAGACCGAAATCCGCCTGCACATCGACGACCGTGAACTGACCTTGTGCCCGGGTTTCTACTGGACCGAGCATGGCTGCCATTTCGTGCTGTCGAAGACGGGCGACACGCGTTACCGCTGCATGTTCTTCTGGCGCATCCGCGACCGTTTCGCGACCGGCCGCGAGGAATACGACGACATCGGCGACTGCGTCACCACGCTCCTGAAGATGCAGGCCGACGAGGAAGCCCGCCGGGCCGCGGAGGGGGAAGCGTCCGGCAACAGTTGAGAATCGGGCCGGTCCGTGGCTGCGGCGCTGGCCTCTTGTTTTGCAAACGACCCGAGCATCCATCAAGGAGACAGCACCATCATGGCGAAAAAAATGAACGCCTTCTACGCGCAGTCCGGCGGCGTCACTGCCGTCATCAATGCTTCCGCCTGCGGCGTGATCGAAACCGCGCGCAAACACAAGGACGTCATCGGCAAGGTCTATGCCGGCAGGAACGGCATCATCGGCGCGCTCACCGAAGACCTCATCGACACCAGCAAGGAATCCGCCGCTGCGATTGCCGCGCTGCGCACCACGCCGTCGGGCGCGTTCGGCTCGTGCCGCTTCAAGCTGAAGTCGCTGGAAGCCAACAAGCGCGAATACGAGCGCCTGATCGAGGTGTTCAAGGCGCACAACATCGGCTACTTCTTTTACAACGGCGGCGGCGATTCGGCCGACACCTGCTTCAAGGTCAGCCAGCTGTCGGAGGCGATGGGCTATCCGATCCAGGCGATCCACGTGCCGAAGACCGTCGACAACGACCTGCCGATCACCGACTGCTGCCCCGGCTTCGGCTCGGTTGCCAAGTACATCGCCGTCTCGACGCTGGAAGCCAGCTTCGATGTGCGCTCGATGGCCAAGACCTCGACCAAGGTGTTCGTGATCGAAGTCATGGGCCGCCACGCCGGCTGGATCGCCGCCGCCGGCGGCCTGGTCGAGGACCACGGCATTCCGGTCGTGATCCTGTTCCCCGAAATCGAGTTCGACCAGAAGAAATTCCTCGCTGCCGTCGACAAGAAGGTCAAGGAATTCGGCTTCTGCACCGTCGTCGTGTCCGAAGGCTGCCACTATCCGGACGGCCGTTTCCTCGCCGAGCAGGGCACCCGCGACGCGTTCGGCCACGCCCAGTTGGGCGGCGCCGCGCCGGTGGTCGCCAACATGATCAAGGACGCGCTCGGCCACAAGTTCCACTGGGCGGTCGCCGACTACCTGCAGCGCGCCGCGCGCCACATCGCGTCGAAGACGGATGTGAAGCAGGCCTACGAACTCGGCAAGAAGGCCGTCGAGCTCGCGATCAAGGGCCACAATTCGGTGATGCCGACGGTCGACCGCATTTCCGACGTGCCCTACAAGTACAAGATCGGCATGGCGCCGCTGTCGAAGGTGGCCAACGTCGAGAAGTTCATGCCGCGCGACTTCATCAGCAAGGACGGCTTCGGCATCACGCCCAAGTGCAAGCGTTACCTGACGCCGCTGATCCAGGGCGAGGACTATCCGAAGTACAAGGACGGCCTGCCGGTGTACGTGACACTGAAGAACGTCGCGGTGGCGAAGAAGCTGCCGGAATTCAAGCTCTGAGGTGCTGTGAGGGGTGAGGCGGGAGGGGTAGAGGTAGCGTGCCGCACCTTACCCCTCACGCTTTAAGCCTCACCTTCCAAAATGACACTCGACAAAGCCCGTCAACTGCTGAAAGTGCAAGCCGACTTCGGCGGCTTCTACAACGGCAACTCGGCCAAGCTCATCCTCTCGGAAGTGCAGCGGGAGCATGGGCAGGGCGCGGTCGACCAGTTGATCCGGGAACTGGAACTGGACCGGATCTTCGGTTTCGAGCCGGGCACGCGTTTCGAAGGCGGGCTCGCGCTGGGCAGGCAGTAGGGATAAACGGCAGCTTCGGCTGCCGTTTTGTTTGATGGTGACAACGACGACAAGGAGATGTAGATGGATACGCAGTTGATATGGGTGCTGGCCAGTGCGGTCCTGGCCCTGCTGTACGGGGTGCTGTCGATCGGCTGGATACTCAGGCTGCCCGCGGGCAACGCGCGCATGCAGGAAATCGCGGCTGCGGTGCAGGAGGGCGCGCAGGCCTATCTGAAGCGCCAGTACACGACCATCGGCGTGGTCGGCGTGGTGCTGTTCGTCCTGCTTGCCGTCTTCCTGTCGCTGGCCACGGCGGTCGGCTTCGCCATCGGCGCGATCATGTCGGGCGCGGCCGGCTTCATCGGCATGAACGTCTCGGTGCGCGCCAACGTGCGCACCGCCGAGGCCGCCTCGCAGGGGCTGAATGCCGCGCTCAACGTCGCGTTCAAGGGCGGCGCGATCACCGGTCTCCTGGTCGTCGGCCTCGGCCTCCTGGGCGTGGCGGGCTACTACGCCATCCTCACCGGCATGGGCGTGTCCACCGATGACGCGATCCACGCGCTGGTGGGCCTTGGCTTCGGCGGTTCGCTGATCTCCATCTTCGCGCGTCTCGGCGGCGGCATCTTCACCAAGGGCGCCGACGTCGGCGCCGACCTGGTCGGCAAGGTCGAGGCCGGCATTCCCGAGGACGACCCGCGCAACCCGGCGGTGATCGCGGACAACGTCGGCGACAACGTCGGCGACTGCGCCGGCATGGCGGCGGATCTCTTCGAGACCTACGCCGTCACCATCATCGCGACCATGCTGCTCGGCAGCCTGATGGTGAGCGGCGCGGCGGCGGGCGCGGCGGTGATCTATCCGCTGATGCTCGGCGCCATCGCCATCGTCGCGTCGATCGCCGGCGCCTTCTTCGTCAAGGCGCGCGAGGGCGGCAAGATCATGAACGCGCTCTACCGCGGCCTGGCGGTGTCGGGCGTGATCGCGCTGGTGGCCTTCTATCCGGTCACGACGATGATGTTCCCCGAAGGCCTCGTCGTGTCCGACCTGGACGCGCCGGTGTCGGCGCTGAACCTGTATTTCGCCGCGATCATCGGCCTTGCGCTCACCGCGGCGATGGTGTGGATCACCGAGTACTACACCGCCACCGAGTTCGCCCCGGTACGCCACATCGCGCAGGCCTCGACCACCGGCCACGGCACCAACATCATCGCCGGCCTGGGCGTGTCGA